>JAPLJA010000168.1 GCA_026388815.1 Pseudomonadota bacterium | reverse complement strand
GTACGCCCTGATATTATCCGGATTGAGCCTGATTGACTGTTGATATACTGTGATCGCCTTATCGCAGAGATTGCTGTGGTTATATGCGTTGCCGAGATTATAGTATGCAATCGCATAATCCGGTTTCAGTCTGATTGCACGTTCATGATAGGCTACCGCCTCTTTGTATTTCTTCAGGTTGTAATACTCAACACCAAGATTATCAAGTGCCCGAGCGCACTGGGGAACTGTTCTCACCGTCCTGGACCAGAGGGTAAAACCGTCTCTCCAGTCCCGGTTCCGGTCTGCCACCCTTACCCCAAAGATAATGATCACGAGTACGAACGCTCCGATGAACCACCGTCTGAACCTGTACCCCCCCATGACACTGCTCATGCCATGCCCTATCGCTAAGCTGATCCCGACTACGGGCAGGTAGAGATAGTGCTCAGCTAAGAGTTCATGGTGGGGAAAGATCTGGCATACCGGCAGGATGGTAACAAAAAACCAGAGCAAGCCGAAGGCTATCAGCTTCTCCCGCGTAAACAGCCGTGCTATGAGGAAAAAGATCCCTGCAAGGATCACGATGGAAAAGAAGGTTCCTACCTCACCTATCCCTCCTGAGAGGGGAAAGGCATTGTAGGAATAGTCTGCATTTAAAACGACCGGCAGGAAAATGATCTTCAGATAGTAAACCAGTATCTTCCCGACGGTGAGAAAATTTGTCACCATGCTCCTGCCGTAATATTCATGCCGTGAAGAGGGATAGTTGAGAAAGATCTTGTAATAGGCAAACCATATCCCGACCAGGAAAACCGGAAGATAGAGAGGATAGTAACGGCTCCAGACCTCCTTGAAACTGCACCATACACCCTTCTCCCGCGATGTCACTTCAATGAAATCATAAACAAAGAGCAGGAGAGGAAGAGTTACCCCCATCTCTTTCGAGGAGAGGGAAAGTAGGTAGGAGAAAAACGTAAGGAGCAGGTACCTGAACTTCCTGTCTTTCCGGTACCGCAAAAAGAAATAGAATCCTGCAAGGTAAAAAAGTGCGCAGAGGATATCCCTCCTTCCTGACAGGTAGACAACGCTGTCAGTCTGCACCGGATTTATACTGAAGAACAGGGCAGAAAAGAACGCACACCAGTATCCACCGCTTAAACGGAAGACCACGCCGAATACCAGAAAGGAACTCGCTATGTGAAGCAGGATGTTGGAGAGGTGGTACCCCACCGGATTTAATCCCCAAAAATAATAGTCAATGGCATACGAGATAAACCTCAAGGGCCGGTATGATATATTCCCCGTCGTTATTCCCAGAAGGTAGGGTATGTTCTTTAAACTCGTAATAGTCTGGTCCTCTGAGATCAGGGGTATATCATCAAAAACAAAATCGTTGAGGAAGCTATTGGCATAGATGAGAAAGGGGATGAGGATCAGCACACCGAGGAAGAGAATCTGCCTGGTGCTTAAGCCCTTTCCCGGTAACTCTTTTTTCAAAGAAGGGCTTATCACTTTTCCCTTCTTCGCATTCTCATAGATGATCTTTTTCTTTTTCGACTTCTTGCCCATGCTATTCAATAAAGAATTCAGGAGTCAGGAGCCAGAATAAAAATTATTCTTCTGAATTCTGACTTCTGTATTCTGGATTCTCAATGTACCATTCACTTGACCCTTGCCCCCTTGACCCTTCCCTTCACCCCTTCAACTCTTTCAACTTTTTCCTGATTGCCTCAGCCTGGGGGCTGGGCGGATTTAATTTCTCGGCTCTTTCCAGGCACCGGAGCGCCCGTTCTCGATCCACCACCTTATCGAGGTAGATTGATGCCAGTCCCAGATAGGAGGAGAGGTAATCAGGCTTAATACTGAGTACCGTCTCAAACTCTCTTATTGCCTTATAGTAGTCACCTGTCTGGGTATAGATGATACCAAGATTGTTGTGCGCCTGGTAGAGGCCTGGCTCTCTCTTCAATGCCTCCCCGTATTCAGCTATTGCCTTATCAGTCATGCCCTTTTTCTTGAAGATGTTTGCAAGATTGTAATGGGAACGGGCGAATTTCGGGTTCAGCGCCATGCTCCTTTGATACTCCTCAATCGCCTGAGGAAACTTGCCGAGCCCACTGTACGCTACACCGAGATTATTGTGTGCTTCTGCACTGCCGGGGCCCAGCCTGATTGCCTTTCTGATCTCCTCTGTCGCCTTCTCGTATAACCCAAGCCCACTGTACGCTACACCGAGATTATTGTGCGCCTCAGCACTGCCGGGGCTCAGCCTGATTGCCTCCCTGATCTCCTCTGCCGCCTTCTCGTATAACCCAAGCCCATTATACGCTACACCGAGATTGTTGTGCGCCTCGGCCGAATGCGGTTTAAAGATCAGCGCCTCCTTTAACACTCTAACCGCGTCCTGGTACTCCTCCTTCTTGTTAAGATAGATAGCAAACAAAAGCTTTCCTTCAACAAGGTCCCTCTTCAGTTTAGATGCAGTAGAATAAAAACCAAACGCTTCTTTTTTCTTGCCTAACTCCCAATAGATTCTCCCCAGGTTGCGGTAAATCTTGGGGTTCTGGGGATTACGTTTTAGTGCCATTTGATACCAGTGTATAGCCTGATCATAATCTTTTAAACGGGCATAGACCGTACCCAGGTTGCTCATGGTCTCAGGCAGCCGTGGATTGAGTTCGAGAGCCTTTTCATGCTGAGCCAGCGCCTCCTGGTACCTGCCCTGATTCAAGAGTTCAACCCCCAGGTTGTTCCTCGCCCGCAGGCATTCCGGGGCTGTACTCACCGTCTTCGACCAGAGGGTAAGGCCATCCTTCCAGTCCCGGTTCCGGTCCACCACCCTGACGGCAAAGATCACCAGCATGAGAACGTATAACCCGGCTGCCGTCCGGCGGAACCGATACGCTCTGGTGATCTCACGTATCAGATAGCCTGCAACCAGACTGATCCCCACAATGGGCAGGTAGAGATAGTGCTCTGCCATCAGCTCATGGTAGGGGAAGATCTGACTCACCGGCAGGATGGTAATAAAAAACCAGAGCAAGCCGAAGGCAATCACCTTTCCCCGCGTGAGCAGCCGCGCTATGAGGAAAAAGATCCCTGCAAGGATTACGATGGAAAAGAAGGTTCCTGCCTCACCCATCCCTCTTGAGAGGGGAAAGGCATTGTAGGAATAGTCCGCATTCAAAACAACCGGCAGGAATATGAGCTTCAAATAGTAAACGAGGATCTTCGCGACGCTGAGAGCATGATTGACGATACTTCCGCCAAGGAATCCACGCTGGGCGGAAGGATAGCTGACAAACAGCTTGTAATAGGCGTACCCTGCCCCGGCAATCAAGAGAGGGATGTAGAGGCGGTAGTACCGGGACCATACCTCCTTGAAACCCTTCCATATCCTCTTCTCCGATGATGTCACCTCAACAAAATCATAGGCAAAGAAAAGCAGGGGCAGGGTCACCCCCATCTCTTTTGAGGACAAGGTCAGGAGGTAGAAGAAGAAGGTCAGAATCAGGTATGCAGCCACCTTTGGATGTGTCCGGTACCGGAGAAAACAGTAGAACCCTGAAAGGTAAAAAAGGGCGCAGAGGATATCCCTCCTCCCTGACAGATAGGTAACGCTGTCAGTCTGGACCGGGTTGAGAGAGAAAAAGAGGGCAGAACAGAGGGCGCACCAGTAACTCCCGACACAGCGGAAGACAATTCCGAATACGACAAGAGAGGTCACGGCATGAAAGAGGATATTGGAAAGGTGGTACCCCACCGGATTTAATCCCCAGAAGTAATAGTCGATGGCATACGAGACAAACCTCATGGGCCGGTAGGAAGGATCACTGGTGTACACGCCTAAAAAATAGGAGATGTTCTCCAGGGTTGATATCATCGGATTTTCTACAATCAGGGCTATGTCATCAAAGACAAACCCGTTGCGCAGGCTGTTTAAATAGATGAGGAAGGGAAGGCAGGCGAGGAGGAAGAGGGCTAAAAGAATCTTTGCTTTTTTTCCCATGTATGCAGTCTTATGATCTCAGGGTTAACTCCAATGCTTCCGTTTCCGGGGATTCAACCTGATCACCCGCTTATCATTTTCTCAACCATTTCTATCTGCGGCCTGGGTGCATTCAGACTTTCTGCCATCTTCAGGTTATAGATCGCCTTCTCCCTGTCCTTATATTTCAATGCATACACCACCGCAAGATTAAGGTAAGGAATATGGTTACGAGGATCAAAGGTTATTGCCCGGGTGTATTCCCTGATTGCTTTCTCAGGCATTCCCTGATCGTTGTATACATTCCCTAGGTTATTGCGGACCTCAACGCTATCAAGCCCCAACCGTATTGCCTCCTCATACTCCTGAATGGCTTCATCATACATCTTCAGATGGTAGTAGGTTATACCAAGATTATTGTGAGCTTCGGCGAATTGGGGCCTTATCCGAAGAGCCTCTCTATACGTGTATATTGCCTGGTTATGGTTTCCTACATTCTCATAAATATTTCCCAGATTATTATAGATCTCCGGGTAATTCGGATCGAAGCCGAGTGCCTTTTTATAGAACTCTATTGCCTGTTCGTAGATGCCTCTTCGGAAATAGACATTACCAAGGTTGTTGTAAGCAGCGCCATACGTCGGCTTGAGTTTCACTGCCTGCCTGAATCGTGCTTCTGCTTCGTCGAAGAGCCCTTTATCCAGCAGAATATTTCCCAAGTTATTATGGACGACGCTGGATTGAGGCGAGGCAGTGAGCGTTCTCAAGTAGAAGAGGGCCTCGTCCCTCCAGTCTTTGTTCCTATCAAAGGTATTGAAAGAGTAAAAGCAGATGAGGAGAAAGACCATGCCCCCCACCTTCCATCTGTCAAGGATTACTCCCTTTGCTATGAGCACCCCCAGCACCAAGCAAAATCCAAAGGACGGGATGTAGAGAAACCTCTCTGCCAAGGGAAATTCGAAATCCATGGGGGCACTTATCGGTATCAAGTTCGTAAGCGGCAGAAGACTGATCAGGAAAAACCCTATCCCAAAGGAAATCCGGACATCCTGCGACCGCAGTCCCATGAGTACCAATCCCGCTATCAGCATGATCCCCGCCCATACCCCTGTCTGGGTAAAACTCCCCAGATCCAGCATCACATAGGCATTGAGATTAAAAGGTAATATGAGCTTCCAGAGATAGTAGAGAAATCCCTTTCCAAAGGTCAGCACGACGTTCAAACGGTTCAACCCTTCTACATAGGGATTTCCTGTGCCTATCTGGAAAACGGCAAAACGGATAATGAAATAGATAACTATCAGAAGAAGGTAACCTGTCCAATATTTTACTCTTCCCCACATCTTTGCTATCTCTTTTCCTGCCACAAAATAGTAGTCATGGAGCACAAGCAGCAAGGGGAGGGTCATTACCATCTCCTTGGAAAGGAGGGCAAAGGCAAAGAGAATCAGTGAACAGGCATAGTACCACCACCGCTCAACTTTCACCCAGTGCAGGTAGAGTAAAAGAGAAGAAAAAAAGAAAAAGCTCGCTATCACATCCGTTCTCCCTGAGATCCAGGAAACCGATTCCGTGTGGATGGGATGGATGGCAAAGAGCAGAGATGAAAGAAAGGCAATAAGAAGGCTCCCTGAAAGAAAATATCCTGTGAGGCAGACAAGAAGACAGTTTAAAATATGAAAAATGAGGTTCGTCAGATGGTACCCAAAGGGGTTGAGCTTCCACAACCGGTAATCCAGCATGTAGGAAAGGGTGATCAGAGGACGGTAGTAGCCGACCTTTCCCTGTTCCTGAGAACGATAAAAAAAATCCTTGGTCAGTACTACAGACAGGGTATCCAAATTCTTGATATAGTGATTCTTGACAATCAGCTCTTTGTCATCCCAGATGAAATCACCGTTTAAGGAATTGGCATACACACCAAAGCCAACCACCACAAGGAGGCAGAGAGGAACAAGGTAATGCCACCACGCTGTCCTGCCCTTCGTTTTTTCTTCTTTCCTCTTCTTTCTTATTTTCTCTTTCTTAGCCACACACATCACCTAAGAGCTTTCAGCGTTCAGCTCTCAGCTTTCAGCTTTATTTATTGGTTTAAGAGCTATCAGCTCTCAGCTTTATTTATTTAAAATTACGGTCAGCGATCAGGTTTTACCCTTCCTAATTAAGGCTGAGCGCTGACCGCTGATAGCTGATAGCTCCTTAATCTTCCTCTTTATCGCTTCTGTCTGAACATTGGTAGGATCGAGCTCAAGAACTCTGCGGAAGTGGTATAACGCTTTCGCCCTGTCTCCATATCTCTCCAGGTACATTACTCCCAGGTTAACGTGGAGATTGGTATAATCGGGGCTGATCCTCGCCGCTTCTTCATATGCCTGCCGTGCCTCCTCGTACCTCCCCAGGCTGTTCAGGGCAATGCCCAGGTTGAAGCTCGCCACGGCAAACGTGGGATCCAGCCGCAGAGCCTCCCTGAACTCCTTGACTGCCTCTTCGAGGTTGCTCTTGAGATTGTTATATGCACTCCCCAGATTGTTATGGGCTTCGGCAAAATCCGGTTTGATTTCCAGCGCCTTCTTCGCTGACTCTATGGCATCCGGAAACCTGCCGAGGGTTATATAGACATTAGCCAGGTTGTTATAGGCATCTGCCGCATCAGGGTCCAGTGAAAGCGCCTTCTTAAAATACCAGATGGCGGCATCATACTTCCTCAGGTCGTAATAAAGGTTACCCAGGTTATAGTAGGGGTCGGACAACTTCGGCTTCAGGCGGATTGCCTCTTCATACTCCTTGACGGCTACATCGTATTTCTTTAAGGTGTAATAGATCACTCCGAGGTTATTATAGATCTTTTCATACCTCGGTCTTACTTTCAGCGCCTTTTCGCATTCCCGGAGCGCCTGCTCATACTCTCCCTTGTGAAAATAGGCGACTCCGATATTATTGTAGGCTTCAACATAATCCCCCCGCTTTTCCAGTGCCCTCCTGCAGCTCTCGATTGCCTTGTCATACTCGCCGATCTCGTTGTATTTCACCCCCAGGTTGTTGTGGATCACAAAGGAGTCGGGAGAAGACTCGGTCATTTTCAAATAAAACTTGGTTTCATCCCACCAGTCTCTGTTCCTCGTCACCGTGTTGTACCCGTAGGGAATAAAAACCAGGGAGAGCAAGCAGAGGCTTACTGCCTTTGCTGGAAGCGAGACCCTGCTGAACAGCTCTCCTCCCAGCAGTCCGAGCAACAGGCAGAATCCAAAAGAGGGGATATAGAGGAACCGTTCAGCCATAGGGAAGTCGATGTCGAAGGGTGCACTGATCGGCATGACGTTCGTCAGGGGAAGCATGGTCAGGAGGAAAAAGACGATACAGAATGACGCCGCCCGATACTCTTTCCGTATCCGTATGGCTGTCCAGATCAGGAGAGCAATCAGGATAAATCCTGCCCACGTCTTGAGGTTAAAAAAGGAACCCAGGCTCACCATCACATAGGAATTGAGATTTAAAGGGATGATGAGTTTTTGCACATAGTAGAGCAACGCTTTCCCGAAGGTTAAGACAACGGGAATCCTTCCCAGTGAAGAGACATGGGGATTACCGGTACCGATCCTGATAATCAGGAACCGCCATACGACGTAGATGAGGATAAAGCACCAGAACGGAATCCAGAATTTTATCCTCTTCTTCAGCTTCGGGAGGTCCTGGTTCACCACGAAATAATAGTCATAGATGATCAGGATGAGAGGAAGGGTTATTGTCATCTCCTTCGAGAGGAGGGCAAGACTGAAAGCGAATATGGAGAGCAGGTAGGGGATTACCTTTTCTTTTTTGAATGAATAGCCGTAGAGGAAAAAAGAAAGAAAAAAGAAGAGGCTGGCGATTACGTCCGTTCTCCCCGATATCCAGGCAACTGACTCGGTGTGTATCGGGTGAATGGCAAAAAGCAGGGCGGTAAGAAACGAGATAAAAAGGCTGTTAGACAGCAACAATACTATGCAGTAAATAACAAGACAGCTGGCGGCATGAAAGACTATATTCGTCAGGTGATAACCGGCTGGCCGCAGCCTCCAGATGCTGTAATCCACCATGTACGAAAGGGTGATCACTGGACGGTAATACCCGATCTTACCCTCTTCCTGGGAGACCAGAAAAAAATCATTCGTCAGGTTCTCCAGCAGGTTCCCCCAGTTCTTGACATAAGTATTATCCTTGATCAGGTGTATATCATCCCAGATGAAATTTCCTTTAAGCGAGTTAGCATATATCCCGAAAACAGCAATCACAATGAGCACCGATAGAAGGGCGTGAACCCACCAGGGTGTTCTGCTCTTTGGTTTTACCTTTAAATCAGGCTGAACCTTATTTTCTCTTTTCTTCTTTGTCATACATTCAAGAAGCGTTCAGCTCTCAGCGGTCAGCATTCAGCTTGAATCTTATTAAATTTTAGCTGATAGCTGATGGCTGATGGCTGAAAGCTCGTTTTTTGCTGATAGCTGACAGCTATTTACCAATATTTGAATCAAGCCTTCTCGCCATCTCAAGATACTGTTTCGCCTTAGCTTCTTCTCCAAGCTTCTGATAGACAACCCCCAGATTATAGCAGGCAATGGCAAAATTGGGGTTGGATTTTACAGCTTCTGCAAATTCCCGCTTCGCTTCAGGGTAGCGCCCCCGTGCTGCATAGATATTCCCCAGGTTGTTGTGAGCCTCGGCAAAACCCGGGTTCAGCTTCAGGGCTTCCTGATAGGCCCTGATTGATTCTGCATATGCCTGCTGCAGACCGTACACCATGCCCATATTGTAATAGGCAACTGCATAATCCGGCTTGAGGCGTACTGCCTCTCTGTACTCAATGAGCGCCTGATGATACAGGCGCTGCGCAATGTAAAGACTGCCCAGATTATTATGAGCCTCAGCAAGATTGGGGTTCAGTATCAGTGCTTCCCTGTACTCCTTCATCGCCTCCTCTGCATTGCCCTGACTCATGTAAAAGTTCCCCAGGTTGTTGTGAGCCATGGGATAGACCGGTTTCAATCTCAGCGCCTCTTTGTACTCAGCAAAAGCCTGGTCATGGAGCCCTTTCCTGCTGTATATGCTTCCGAGGTTGTTGTGGGCTTCGGCAAGTTCCGGATTGTATGAGAGTGCCCTTTTCAATGCCCCAACTGCTTCATCCAGGCGGTCCTGCTCCGTATAGACTACACCGATATTCGTACAGGCATCAGCATATTCGGTTTCAAGATTGAGTGCAATGAGCAACTCTTTTTCTGCCTCACAATAGTTCTTCATATCAATATATCTCTCCCCCAGATTGTTGTGGGGCCTTGCCTTGTTCCCTGACTTTCTCGCCACATCCAGCCACAATGAAAAGTCATCCCGCCAGATTCCGTTTCTGGTATAGGCTGGCAGAGACATCAAAACAAGAAAAATAATGAGGCTGATCCTTCCCATATAATAGTTCCTAGTTCAAGAGTTCAACGTTCAAGGGTTTAACAGCAACCTAAAGTATTCAGGAGTCAGGAGACAGAATCCAGTAATTTTTTTCTCCTGAATTCTGACTTCTGGATTATCTTTCTTCTTCACTGGTTTATTCCGCATTCGCCACTCCGCACTCCGTATTTACTTACCCTTTGCTTCCATACGGGCAGGTTTCAAACCTGCCCCTACACCCTTGAACCCTCCTCTTTAACCCTGCAACCCTTGAACCTTAAACCCTTTCATTCCTGTAACTCTTCCAGCCATTTTTTAATCATCTGAGCCTCGGTATCATCCTTAGTCAGCCGGAGTGCCTCCTGAAACTCCATCCTTGCCTCCTCATAGCGTCCCAGATTTCTGCAGGTGATGCCCAGATTATAGTGAATCTTAGGATAATCCGGCCGTAACCTCAGGGCTTCCTCAAAGGGCTTCAGCGCCCTGACATAGTCCCTCTTCATCCCGTAAACAATCCCCAGGTTATTATGAGCCTCAACATAATCGGGCTTCAGACGCAGGGCTTCCTGAAATTCTTTCTCTGCCTCTTCGTAACGCCCAAGACCGGAGTACATGTTGCCCAGTCCATAATGAGCCTCGGCAAAGGAGGACCTAAGCCTGAGGCCCTCTTTAAACTCAGCCTGTGCCTCCTGATAACGTCCCATAGCATTATACACGTGTCCCAGCCCTGCACGGGCGGCTGATGCAAATGCTGGCCGCAGAAGGAAAGCCTGTTCAAACTCTACCCTTGCCCTATCGAATTCCCCTCTCTCGATATATATATTCCCAAGATTGCAGTGCGCCCTTGCCGTACCCGGTGATCTGGAGATACTATCTTTCCAGAGCGAGAATTCATCTTTCCAGACCAGATTCCTCCCGTAGGCGTTCAGGGAAAACAGGAGTATAAGAAAAATGAGAGCAATAATTTTCATAAAAGTTCCATGTTCAAGAGTTCAACAATAACCTAAAGAATTCAGGAGTCAGGAGCCAGTAGTCAGAATAAAAACTATTCTTCTGAATTCTGGATTCTGGATTCTGGATTATCTTTCCTCTTCAATGGTTTATTCCGCATTCGCCACTCCGCACTCCGTATTTACTTACCCTTTGCTTCCATACGGGCAGGTTTCAAACCTGCCCCTACACCCTTGCTCCTTGACCCTCCTCTTTAACCCTGCAGCTCCTGCAACTTTTTTCTAATCGTCCCGGCCTGAGGCTGATTCGGGTCGATCTCCAGGCACTTCATCAGATGATAGATAGCCATTGTTCTATCATAGCGCTTGCCCAGGTATATGACTGCAAGGTTCAGATGGGCCGGAACAAGCTCAGGCTTGTACCTGAGAGCCAGATTGTACTCTTGCACTGCCTCTTCATACCTCCCTGTCTTTTCCGCTATCGCACCGAGGTTAAAATGCGCCTCGGCAAATTGCGGTTTCAATCGAACTGCCTCTCTAAACTCCTTTTCTGATTTTCCATAATCACCCATTTTAAAATATAATGCACCGAGGTTACTGTGAGTCTCAGCAGCGTTGTCATCAAGGCTGAGTGCATTCCTGAATTCGTGAATGGCTTCCTGATACTCTCCCGTGCCAAAGTAGAAATTTCCCAGGTTGTCGTATGCCTGTGCCAGGTCCGGCATCAACCTGATTGCCTCTCTGAACTCTGATAAAGCATGAGAGAGATCGCCGTGCCTTTTGTAGATCACGCCGAGGTTGTTTCGAAATATGGCAGAACGGGGAGATGTCCTGACGGTCTCCCGGTAGAACCGTAGTTCGCTCTGCCAGTCGCGATTCCGGTCGCATGTCTGGAGGAGGAAGAAGGAGACGAGGAGGACGGACAAAACCGGAAGAATCCATTTCCCGGGAGCCATAAAACGACGGTCGCGGATGTTTCTCTCCAGGATCAAACCGAAGAAAAGACAGATACTGAATGAAGGGATATAGAGGAACCTCTCAGCCATCGGCAGGTCAACCTCCCTGGGGGCATTGAGGGGGATGATGTTGAATAAAGGCACGAAGGTAAGAATATAGGAAAGGAAGGCAAACGAAAGGAGCGGCTGTTCCGCCCTCTGTTTCCCTGCCCAGAAAGTCAGTGCGGCAAGGAGGAGGAGCCCGGTCAGGGCAGCAACATGGGGGAAGGATGACAGGTCCATCATGATATAGGCGTTCAGGTTCACAGGGAGAATGAGTTTCCCGAGATAGTAGAGAAATGCCTTCCCTGAACTTAACCACACTGCAAACCTGCCTATGCTCTCGATGTGCTCATTCCCTGTCCCTACTTTCAGAATCAGAAATCTCACGACCAGGTAGAGAAGGACAACCGCCCCGTAGGGGAGATACCACCGGAATTTACCCTTTGCTAAGTCCTGTGGATGCCATAACCTGTCATAAAGGATGAGCACCATCGGCAGGGTAACAGCCATCTCCTTGGAAAGCAGTGCAAGAGAAAAAGCAATGAGAGAACCTGCGTAGAAAAATATCTTCCCTCGCTTATCCCAGCTCACATAGAGCAGGAAGGCCAGGAAAAAGAAAAACCCGGCGATCACATCCGTCCTGCCGGAAATCCAGGAGACCGACTCGGTATGGATCGGATGGACGGCAAAGAGCAGGGAAGCAAGGAGAGAGCAGATGAGGGAACCGGAGAGAGAAAAGGTCAGAGAATAAATGACAAGAGCGGTAAGGGTGTGGAAGAAGACATTCGTGAGGTGGTACCCCAGGGGTTTTAAACCGAACTGTGCGTAATTGATCATATACGAGAGGGTGATGACCGGCCGGTAATACCCTACTTTTCCTTTATCCTGCGAGCGATAGAAGAAGTCCCTGGTAAGGTTGGTGGAGAGATGATCCCAGTTCTTGATATATGCATTGTCAACAATCAGTTCCTTATCATCCCAGATAAACTCGCCCTTGAGGGAATTGGCATAAACGCCGAAGCTGATGATTGCAAGGAGGCAGAGGAAAAGGGCATGGCTCTGCCAGGGTGTTGTTTTCCCGGATGTTGCCTTCGATGCTGCTACGATTTGCTTCTCTCTTTTAGCCATACATCCCAACTATGAGCTATCAGCGTTCAGCTTTCAGCTTTTAAAAACTTACCCGCCTGCGGCGGGCCTTCGGTCTTTTTTAGCTGAAGGCTGATGGCTGAGAGCTGACAGCTTTTTTACCCTCCCAGCTCCTTCAGCGCCCTTCTTATTGCATCAGCCCCGACCTGATTGGGTTCGATCTGAAGTGCCATCTGCAGGTGATAGATCGCCCGTTCTCTATTCTTTAAATTATTGAGATAGATAACGCCCAGATTGCGGTGAGCAGGGGCATAATTTAGACGAGACCTTAATGCCTGGAGATATGCCCGCTCTGCTTCTTTATAGAGACCCAGATTAGTATAGAGAACTCCAAGATTGAAACTTGCTTCAGTAAATAGAGGCTTGATCTTCGTTGCCTGCTGGTAAGCCTGGATCGCCTTTTGATACTGGAACAGTTCATTATAAACATTGCCAAGGTTATAATACGGTTCAGCAAAATCTGGCTTGAGTCGCAAAGCTTCATTGAATTCTTGCAGTGCTTCGCTATATTTTTTCAGGTTATGATAAATACTGCCCAAGTTGTTATGAGCCTCAGCAAAGTCTGGTTTGAGATCTAAAGCCTTCTGAATCTCTCTCATTGCATCTCCATAGAGCCCTTTCTCACTGTACACACTGCCTAAGTTATTATGAGTTTCCGCGAAGTCCAGCCGTGATTGCAGGGCTATTCTTAGCTCCTGCTCAGCCAGATCATATCTGCCTATGTTCAAGTAGAGATTTCCCAAATTGTTATGTGTCTTGACATGATCAGGACGAAGCCGCAAAGCCTCTTGATATTCCACCATAGCTTCTCTGTAGAACCTTTTATCCTGATAAGCATTCCCCAAGTTATTATGTGCCTCGACTAATTGGGGATTCAACTCTATTGCCTTTCTCAGATACTCAATGGCTTCATCATACTTTCCTTTCATACTGAATATCGCTCCCAGATTATTGCGTATTACTGATGAACAAGGAGACGACTGGGCAGTCAACTGATAAAAATTTTCTTCTTCTCTCCAGTCTCTATTCCGTACAACGGTGTTGTAGGAATAGAAGAATAAGAGGATAAAAATCAGTGTTCCGACCATCCACGTATTCAATCGCATTGCCTTCTCTATGAGCACACCCTGGATGAGGCAGAATCCAAAGGATGGTATATAGAGAAATCTCTCTGCCAGGGGAAAATCTATGTCAACAGGCGCACTGATCGGTATCAAATTGGTAAGCGGCAGAAGACTGATCAGGGAAAATCCTATCCCAAAAGAAATCCTCCTGTCCTGTGACCGCAACCCCGCTACCGCTAATCCACCTATCAAAATAAACCCTGCCCATACCCCTATCTGTGTAAACCTCCCTAACTCCAGCATCACATATGCATTGAGGTTGAAGGGCACCAGGAGCTTCCCGAGATAGTAGAGAAACCCCTTCCCAAAGGTCAGAACCACGGCAAACCGGCTCAACCCTTCTACGTGAGGATTCCCTGTCTCTACTTTCAACATCACAAAACGAACGATGGAATAAAGGATTATCAGGATGAAGTAGCCCGCCCAGTACTTGATTCGACCCTTCATCTTTCCCCACTCCCTCCCTGCCACAAAATAGTAGTCATACAACATGATCAGTGCAGGCAGGGTCATTACCATCTCCTTGGAAAGCAGGGCAAACCCGAAGAGCACGAGAGAAAACATATACCACCACCACCGCTCAATCTTCACCCAGTACATGTACAGGAAAAACGATGCAAAAAAGAAGAAGCCCGCTATCACATCTGTCCTCCCAGAAATCCAGGATACGGATTCTGTGTGGATAGGATGGATCGCAAAGAGAAGTGAGGAAAGGAAAGACAGGGTAAAGCTGCTCGACAGAAAGAATACGATAAGGTAGACGAGGAGGCTGTTGGAACAGTGAAAAATGATGTTGGTCATGTGATAACCAACAGGATTGAGCCTCCACAATCGGTAATCCAGCATGTAGGAAAGGGTGATCAGAGGACGGTAATACCCGATTTTCCCTGTATCCTGAGAGCTGTAAAAAAAGTCCTTGGTAAGAACAACAGGAAGAGAGCTCCAGCTTTTAATATACTGGTTATCAAGGATAAGATCCTTATCATCCCAGATAAATTCACCCTTCAGTGAATTGGCATACACACCCGCAGCAATGACCAGGATGAGGCAGAGGGCGACAGCGTGGCGTCTTCTGCCCGGCACGTCTGCCTTTTTTTCCAGTTCCCTTTTTTCTTCCCTGAGGGGCTTCTTCTTTGCCTTAGCCATCCCCTGAAAAAAATAAGGAAGCGGAGGTTGCCCTCCACTTCCTTATAAAAATTCCCTGATTGTAATGACTTCTATTTAAGTATCCAATCAATTACCGGGGTCAAGTCATTTACATTTACGACCGTATCCATATTGATGTCTTCAACCTTTATCCCCTCGATGACTTCCAGTATCCCTTCCTTAACCTGGATGAAGACTTTTGCCCATTCTCCTCCCTTGCTTATCTTGACAGAGGCTACACAGTTCTTCCCTGAGGGCGCAGTATACACACCCGATGAATCTACGCTCCCGCAAGAATTGAGCAGCTCAACCGTGACCCCTTCCATACTGCTCGCAGCAGTCCCGCTCGACACTGAGAAGTATACCTTGTCTGCCACAACCTCTGTGGTAACCGTTATGGCACTGGCAGCGATCTTGACCGTGGTTGTACCGGTACAGCTGTGAAGATCAGTAGCAAGGATGGTTTCAGTCTGCACGGTTGAGTCACTCACCGAAGGTGCCAGGTAATCACCAGATACTGGATCGATCGCTGCGCCGGTTGGGGCAATCGTGGTCAGCTCAAACACGTAGGGCGGCGTGCCGTCGTTTGCGGCAACTGAAATCTTCTCTCCGTTAGCAGCAGACTTGGTGGCAGCAACGGTCAATATGCACGGTGTGTAGGTTACGGACACATCGCAGGTCCTTGCCGGTGTCTGTGAATCGGTGATTCTCACCGCCACAGTGCCAGCAGTTGCACCAGGCGTCAGCGTCCATGGACTTGAACCGGTTGTTAAGGTTGCGCCGCCAGTGGTGTCACTGTTAACCACCGCTGTGTAAGGTGACTTACCACCACTTGCCGTGATGGTTGATGTGCCCTCTTCTATCATTGATGGGCTGGCTGAGCACGACAGTGATTCATAGACAGTAAACGACGTGCTCAAACTTCCGACATTGCCGGCGAGGTCTGTCGCAGTCAGGTTGACTACGTAGGTGCCGACGGTGAAGGGAGTGTTTGGCGTAAAGATGCACGCCACGTTGGTCGTGTCGTTGGTGATTGTTCCGCTCTGATTCACACCGCCCTTGGTCACTGAGGTAATCTTGGTGTTAGACGAACTTATAGTCTCGCTGATATCCACCGCTGACGTGCCAGAGTTATCCGTCACATACACCGTAACCCTCGTATCACCAGTTGCTACAACCGTGCTGGCAATAGTCGGGGCCTGAGTGTCGCACGCGGCGAAGGTGAGGGTTTTGCTCTCATTTGAGGCCATCGCTGTCCCGGGTTCATCAGACAATGTCGTCTTGAGGCACTGCCTGTGAAGGTGAGGAGAACCGAGGTGTTCCCCGGCCGTGGTACAGCAGTACTAATACTCGTAACACCTGTTGTCGGACTAATACCGAAATAGTTGGCTGCGGGCGTGTAAGCACCACCAGTACCGCTACCAGTTCTAAGTGTCTCGTTGAAGTTTACCAGCACATTCCTGCACCCAATCGCAGTTACAGATGAAACCGATGGGCCGGTATTGTCTATCGTGATCGTGTCAGTACTCACGACCCTGCTTGCAAAACTGTCGGTCGAGGCAATCACGTTAGCAGTACCATTGGATGTAGTATTCACCGTTACGGTACCACTGTATACTCCTGAGCTCACTTCAGTCATAGTGGGGGTGCCGCTCTCCCAGTAAGTTGTCCCAGTCGAGGCAATTGTGGAATTTATGAGGTGAACGTTGACGGTTGAACCACTCGCTGCATTAACCTGGACAGTAAATATTCCAGCGTTTGCTATCCTCGGTGGTGTGGTCGAAGGCTGGGTAATCGTGATACCGGTTATCGCACCGCCCGGTGCGGTCACGGCGTAGGCATTAGCCACTACCTTATTCCCCACCAGGTCTTTCGGTACTGAAGTAGTGACTGGTGATACATTAAGGTTGTAGGATTTGCTCGGTGACATCACCGTCGTGGTGACCGTGACTGTCTTGCCGTCGCTTGCCAGGCTGACTGATTGAACGGTGACAGCAATTCCTGTACCATTTGAAGTCACAGTCCAGGAGCTCGTGTTCTCTACGGTGGTCTTCTGCATCTCCTCTGAGAAAACTGCCTGAATAGTGGAAGTAGTTGTTGCCACCGGCTTATTGCCCGTAATGTTCACGACCGTCGGTATAATCCGGTCAATCGTGATGGG
>JAPLJA010000001.1 GCA_026388815.1 Pseudomonadota bacterium | reverse complement strand
CGCTCTCCCTCCGGCAGAAGGTAAAATTACTGGGGTATGTCCCGGCAGGAGATCTCCCTGCCCTCTACACCGGAGCAAAAATCTTTTTTTTCCCTTCTCTCTACGAAGGGTTCGGGAATCCTGTCCTGGAGTCAATGGCGTGCGGAACTCCTGTCATCACTTCCAACCTCGCTTCGCTGCCGGAGGTTGCCGGAGACGCAGCCCTCCTCGCTGATCCTTACGATGTTGAATCGCTTGCCTCTGCCCTCATAAAGCTCCTGGGGGATGAAAGCCTTCGTGCTGAATCCATCTATCATTTCTATCTTGGGACTCTACAGATGAAAGTCCTCTATCTTCTCAACCACTCCTACCGGGGGAAGTGGCCTCCCCGCGAAGAACTTCACCGGGTTGATACGCTCAACCGGCGGTTCGCCCTCAAGATGAGGGAATACACTAACCGGTATGAGATCGAATGCTGGAAGCCGGAGCGGATGATCAGGGAATCCATAACCGTTCGCGAGGACGGCATCACTTACCGGATCTTCCCTGCTTCAAAATCTTCCTTCCCCTACAAGCACTTTTCTCCATCCATGCTCAGGGCAGTACAGGAGGAATGCCGGAAAGGAGCATGCCTGCTCTACGTACACGGTGTTCACGGGAAGTGGACCAACCTCATTCCTCTGTTTACAGAAAGGGGGCCTGTTGTTTTCCAGAACCACGGTGAAGAGGTCTCCTACCGGATAAAAAAGTTCATCTCAAAGCCCTGGAGGATTATCTTCGCCCTTTTAGAGCGTCAGGCTGCAAAAAAAGTTGACCACTTCTTCATGCTCTACCCCGAGGCCGGGGACAAGCTCTCCCGGTATGTATCAAAAGACAGGATATCAATCCAGACCAGCGGGATTGACTTCGACCTCTTCCAGCCGACCGCGCGGGAAGATGCGAAAAACTCCCTGAAGCTGAGCCGCGACCGGCGATACCTCCTCTCTGTGGGGATGCTCGAAAACCGCAAGGGGACTGATGTGCTCCTGAATGCCCTACCCCCTGTATTCAGTGCCTGTCCTAACGTGGACCTGCTCCTCATCGGCACTGCTGTGAGGAAGGAATACGAGGCCATGCTCCACGAGATCACCCGTCAGTCGGGCATCAGCGAGCGGGTACATTTTCTCGGTCAGATCAGGAACGAAGACCTGCCTCTCTACTATAATGCATCTGACCTCTTCATCCTCCCCTCTATCAAGGCAGAGGGCGTACCAAAGGTCCTGATGGAGGCTGCTGCCTGCAACCTCCCTTATTTCACGAGCCCTATCGGGGGAATACCGGCGTTCTTGAGAGAGATCGGCGGCGGCATGCTCATTGAGCCGGGTTCACCTGAAAATATCTGCCGGGCGCTCATCGACTTCTTCTCCCATCCGCCAGAAAAGCAGGACGTGCGGGAAAAGGCCCGGAAACACAGCTGGGATGCCATCCTGCGCTCGACCGTCGAGGTGTTTGAACACCTGGAGAAAAAATACTATCCAAAAACCTCTTCGTAATGTTAAATATGGATGGTTATGGCACAAGAAAAACCCAACATC
>JAPLJA010000013.1 GCA_026388815.1 Pseudomonadota bacterium | reverse complement strand
CCCCGATACCGCCCCGGCCGGTAACCCTGCAGCCAAACACCAGACAGGCAAAACGGTTGAGCATCTCCCCGGCCGGCCCGATTGCCGCAGTATGAATATCGGGGCTGCCCAGGTCCTCCTTTAAGGCCTCCTGGGCCTCATAGCTCATCATCCCCCAGAGGTGGGATGCCTCACGAATCTCAACAAGATCATCATCGATCCAGATATAGACAGGCACCGTTGATCGCCCTTCAATGACGATCCCGTCGTAGCCTGCATACTTCAATTCTGCGCCGAGGTTACCCCCGGCAGTACCGTGGAAGTACGAATTGGTCAGGGGAGACTTGAAATAGGCGCCTACCCGGGAGGCAGTAGGAATTAACGTTCCGGTAACAGGCCCGGTCATGATCATTACTTTGTTCTCCGGGCTGAAAGGATCAATCCCCGGCCTCAGTTCATCATACAGGAGCCGTGCTCCGAAACCGGCACCGCCGAGATACTTTTCCACCCATTCCTCTTTCAGAGGTTCCTCAGTAATTTTTCCCGAACTCAGATTGATTCTCAACAGCTTTCCCATGTAACCCTTGTATCGAAACAGTTTCACAACCTTATCTCCTTAATACCTCTGAAATAAAATCATTCGAACATCTAAGTATTATATAGCATATTCTCTGCGGTTGGACAACCACCTTGTGAGCAGGCAAGAGGCGTGAGGCAACAGGCAATAGTTTATTAATACTCTATTGCCTACTGCCTATTGCCCATTGCCTAATCTTGACCCTACGACCCCTGACCCTTCTTAACCAAGATTTCTACACCAGGAACTTTCCGCCTGCTGCCAAGTCTTCCAGTGCCTTCCGGTCTAAGAGCCTGATGCGACGTCCCTTCACCTGGATAAATCCCTGGCTATCCATCCTGCCGAGGATACGGGAGAGGGTTTCCGGTATCGTGCCCAGCAGGCTCGCCAGTTGCACCTTGGCGATATCCAGTTCCAGTTTATCTGAGCTATGATCGCGGTCACTCAGGTAGAGGAGATAGGCAGCAAGTCGTCCGGAAACTTCTTTCAGTGACAGGTCTTCAATGAGGCTGGAGAACTGCCGCAGGCGCTTTGAGAGAATGGAGAGCATATTCATGGCAAGAGAAGGTTCTCTCCTGACCAATTCCATGAAGTCAGCCCTCGGGAAAAAGAGGATTCTGCACTCCTCAATGGTTTCAGCATTGGCAGGGAATTGCTCACCTGCAAACATGGGCACTTCGCCGAAGGGTTCTCCGGGCCCGATGATATGGAGGATCTGCTCTTTCCCTTCAGAGGAGAGCTTAAATACTTTAGCCCTCCCTGAGAGCATCACGTAGAACCCCGATGCCTCATCCCCCTCGGAGAATACTGCCTGACCACGCTTGAGCGTCCTATCCAGAACGATAGTAGCAAGTTTCTCAAGTTGTGCCTTCGGCAGCCCTTTGAAGAGAGGAACCTCTGCTATACGTTTAATGACTTCCATATTTTTTTGCCTTGCGCTAAAATAACATGGATCTCATGCAGTGTCAAAATACGACGGTGAATAGTTAACTATAAAGAATTCAGGAGTCAGAAGATCCGCCACTGGCGGACCAAAGGCGGATTATTCTGAATTCTGACTTCTATATTCTGGATTCTCTTTTCACTATTCACTTTTTTGCGGTGGAACCTTCGCACCTTATTGAACAGAGATTTTCAATACTTGATTTATGTCAATGATAGTTTTCCCATCCTCATTACAATGGGGTACAGGAAACAGGGGTACCTAATAAACGGGGTCTTTATCGAAAGGAGGAAACTATGTTTTGTTATCAGTGTGAACAGACAGCAAAAGGTGAGGGCTGCACCGTTGTTGGCGTGTGCGGGAAACAACCCGACGTAGCAGCTCTCCATGATCTCTTAATCCATTCTCTTAAGGGGCTTTCTCTCTATGCAGTGGAGGGAAGAAAGGTCGGGGTGATTGACCGGGAGGTAAACGTATTCACGGCCGAGGCACTCTTTTCCACCGTAACCAATGTGAATTTTGACCCGCAACGGTTCGTTGCCCTCATTAACCGGTCCTTTGAACTCCGGGAGAAGTTGAAAGGAAAGGTAAAGGCTGCCGGAGGCAACGTAGATTCTAAAGAGGATGCAGCCACGTGCAAACCGGACTCAACCCTGGCAGGCCTGGTCAAGCAGGGGGAAAAGGTGGGTTTGAAATCAGATCCCACCATTGATCTTGACATCCTCTCCCTCCAGCACACTCTTCTTTTCGGACTTAAGGGTATTGCGGCTTATTTGGATCATGCCCAGATCCTCGCACAGGAAGATGATGCCGTCTATGCCTTTATCCACGAAGGGCTGGCGGCAATGTTAAGAAAAGACCTAAAGCTGAACGACTGGCTGGAGCTTGTACTCAAAGGCGGCGCCGCGAATGTTCGGGCTATGGAACTTCTGGATGCAGCTAACACCGGTACCTACGGTCACCCTGTTCCTACCAAAGTCCCGCTCGGTGCAAAAAAGGGAAAGGCCATCCTGATTTCAGGGCACGACCTCAAGGACCTGGAGGAACTCCTCAAACAAACTGAAGGCAAGGGTATCTCTGTATACACCCATGGAGAGATGCTCCCCACCCACGGGTATCCCGGTCTTAAGAAGTACTCCCACTTCTACGGCCATTACGGAACTGCCTGGCAGAACCAGCAGAAAGAGTTTGCCCAGTTCCCAGGACCTATCATCCTCACGACGAATTGCCTCATGAGAGTACAGCCTGCTTACCAGGACCACATTTTTACCATTGGTAATGTTGGTTACCCTGGGATTCCTCACATCTCAAACCGGAATTTTAAACCGGTGATTGACAAGGCACTTGCCATGTCCGGCTTCACTCAAGACATGAATGGAAAATCTGTTCTGGTCGGGTTCGGGAGAAACGCGATCCTGGGAGTTGCGGACAAAGTGATTGATGCGGTCAAGAACAAGAAGATCCGGCACTTCTTCCTTGTAGCGGGCTGCGACGGCGCAAAGCCCGGAAGGAGTTACTACACTGAATTTGTAGAAAAGGTTCCCAAAGATTGTGTGGTGCTTACCCTCGCCTGCGGAAAATTCAGGTTTTTTGACAAAGACCTCGGTGATATTGACGGAATTCCCAGACTTATCGATATTGGCCAGTGTAACGATTCCTATTCAGCAGTACAGGTAGCATTGGCTCTGTCCAAGGCATTCAATGTGGGGGTGAATGAACTGCCTCTCTCCCTGATCATCTCATGGTATGAGCAGAAAGCGGTGGCGGTACTGCTCGCCCTGCTGTACCTGGGTATAAAGAATATCCGACTTGGACCATCACTTCCAGCCTTCATTACTCCGAATGTTCTAAATGTGCTGGTAAAGAACTATGACATCAAACCAATCTCGACACCGGAGGCAGACCTTAAGGCGATCTTAGGGTAATGTCACGATTGCGGATTGCAGAGTGCGGAATGCGGAGTGCGGAAGGAAAAACCTGTCGCAGGAGCGGCCTACGGTTTATAAAACGTTTGGCCCGTCCTCGGGGTAGAGTTTTCTCGCGAAGTGCGGGCTTCGTTTTTTATTCACCGCTAACGCGGCCTTCGGTCTTATTTACCGCAAAAACCTTTATTCGCCCCCAGAACCCTGGTTCTAAAAAGCGGGTGGGAGAGTGACATGAAGTGCCCGGGACAGGACAGCCGCTTCTGGAAACCTGATGCAATCTTTGAAACAAAGTGTCCCCAGTGCGGCGCGGCCGTTGAATTCTTCAAGGACGAAGCCACCCGCAGGTGTAAAAAGTGCGGATACAAATTCGTCAATCCAAAAATGGACTTCGGTTGTGCAGCCTACTGTAAGTACGCCGAGCAGTGTATCGGGAATCTTCCGCCTGAACTGTTAGCGAAAAGGGATGATCTCCTCAAAGATCGTGTGGCAATTGAAATGAAACGGTATTTCGGCAGAGACTTTAAGCGCATCGGCCATGCTGTTGAGGTGGCGCGATACGCAGAACAAATCGTGAAGGAGGAAGACGGCGATCCGGCAGTTGTCCTGCTCTCCGCCTTTCTCCATGACATCGGAATTAAGAATGCCGAGAAGAAGTATAACAGCAATGATGCCCGTTACCAGGAGCAGGAAGGTCCTCCTGTGGCGCTGGAGATTCTCACCCGGATCGGAGTTCGAGAAGAATTGATTGTAGAGGTATGTGATATCATTGGCCATCACCACCACCCACGGGACGAGGAAACCCTTAACTTCAAAATCCTCTTTGATGCCGATCTCATCGTGAACCTGAAAGAGAAACAGAAGGAAAAGCCTTTAGATCAAGAGAAACTGACAACCGTGATTGAGGAGAGTTTCTTCACGGATGCAGGTAAAAGATTGGCGAAAAATACTCTCGTGCACTAAGACAAAAGAACAATAGTTAAGATGTTCATAAATACAAGATTGCTTCGCTCCGCTCGCAATGACACCTCTAATCACTCTTCTTTCCCGGCATTGCGAGGAGTCCACCGTGGTAGACGACGAAGCAATCCCCAGATAAAGGCTAACAGTTGAATAGGTAGAACAAAAAGAGGTGTTTCTTAGATGAACATTAACAAATCTTTACGAAAGATCATCCAGATCGATGAGGAAAAGTGCAACGGATGCGGACAGTGTGTCCCCGCCTGTGCCGAAGGAGCAATCCAGGTTGTGGATGGCAAGGCACGGCTAATATCAGAACGTTTTTGCGACGGACTGGGCGCCTGCCTGGGCGAATGCCCCCAGGGTGCTATCCGGATTATTGAAGGGGAAGCAGATGAATTCGATCCGGAAGCAGTAGAAAAACACTTACTGGATAAGGACAGGCAAAAAGAAGACACAGCAACTCTTATGTCTGCCGGTTGCCCGCCGGGCCGGGTACAGACTTTTTCTGTATCATCCGGGGAAGATTCTTCTGAGGCTTCTCATGGAAGAATTTCTTCGGCCCTGTCTCACTGGCCGGTTCAGATCAGGCTGGTACCGCCTTCTGCACCTTTTCTGAAAGGAGCAGACCTCCTCATAGCTGCAGACTGTACACCCATAGCCTATCCCGGGTTCCATAACGATTTCCTCAAAGGCAGGGTAGTAATGATCGGCTGTCCGAAATTTGATGACGCACAACTCTACCTGCAGAAATTTACAGAGATCTTTAAAAACACTGACATCAGGAGCATAACGGTTCTCGTCATGGAGGTCCCCTGCTGTCAGGGTCTCCTCATGATCATAGACAAGGCGCTTGAATCAGTCGGTAAGAATATTCCTGTGGAAGAAATCACCCTCAGCCCTGAGGGAAAGATTATAAAAAGGGGAAGACATTAGTGTACGTATTAAAGCGTATGGTTTTCCTATAAGGCCTTTCTTATTTTTTCTTTCAACTCTGTTTCAGAAGGAACATAGCCCATAAAGGCTACCTTTCCATCAATTAACACTACCGGGGTCATCAGGATACCCACCTCATCCGCCTTCCGTTTCAGGGGCATGAGGACTTCATCCAGCTTCGGAGTCCACTCTCCTGAGACCAGATCTTTCAGTTCTTCCCATTTCACTTCGACCCCATATTCCTGGGCAATATGGTGCCCTGTGGTCACCCTTCCATATTTCTGTGCTTCTTCAGAATCCCAGGTAATCTTCCTGACTGAGCAACCGCCCAGTTTCCTGCTCAGTCCCTCTGCCATTTCGTGAACCTTTTTACACCTCGGACAGGCTGGTTCTACTCCAATGATAATGATTTCCATTTTTTACCTCCATAAGACCGCAAGGCCCCGCCTTTAGCGGTTATAAAAAAGCCTACCCGAGGACGGGCCAAACGTTTTATAGACCGAAGGCCCGCCTTGCGGGTAGGTCTTTTATTCATTACGATGGGCGCCCCTACACACCTTGTATTCCTTGACCCTTGACTCTTGACCCTCTTTTCTACCCACACTGCAAAATTCCTCTGCTCCACAGGCAGTCTCCGCAGGGCTCTTCATTCAGGAAACAATCATTGAGGAACTCATTATCGTTAATCATAGGACACCCATCAGCAAATACGCAGTCCCCACAATGGGGAAAATCAAATGTTTCAACCCTGGATCGGAAAGCCCTGTAATCCGGCGAATTCCAGACGGTTAAGAGATCCTTTTCTGCAACATTCCCAAAGCTCTTCCTCCTGACAACCTTTCTCCTCCCATAGTGATAGCAAACATACGAATGCGATAACTGCTGGCAGGGACTTACCTCCCCATCCCAGGCTACAAAACAGGTATCATCAGATACAAACCCGCATTTCCGATTGTTTCCCGGGATGATCCGGGGAAGGAGAAGGGTAATACCCTTCTGCTCTGCACTCTGTTTCACTTTCTCAAGGATCTCTCCCATCCTTTCAAATTCCTCACCTCTCCGTTTGATTAATGCAGGAATATTTATAAAACCCTTTACTTTCGAAACCTCATTTGACAGGTGTTCGATGAGATCCTTTACTAACCTCTCTTTTTTCTCGAGCAATGCTTCTGCCTGAATATCACAGCAGACAGCGGCGCTGAAAACAGAAGAAAGCTTGAAGTACGAATTAAGATCAAGCCCTGATTGATCTGCCTTCGACTTAGTCTCTTTAAACAGGGACACGTTCCTTTCCGAATGGAAATCGTAAACGATCTCATCTTTCAGCGCCTCTGAGGGAGGGAGAAGGTTATTCACAATAACCGTACTGACCCCATATCGTTCAGCCATCTCAAGGAGAGAGAGCATCTCTTTCACATTATCCTTCATCATCACCCACTCAAGGCCTATCTCGGGCTTCTGTGCCTTCTTCGCCTTTTTCACCTGCTGGAGGAGGGATACATTCCTGATCAGATCCTCAAACCGTGCACCAATGCGGATTTCCTCATATGCTGCACTGGAGAGACTGTCCAGGGAAACGATCATGGTATCCAGGCCGCTCTCAATCAATTTCTCAATCAATTCTGCGTAGAGGAGAACGCCGTTCGTGGTGAGGATAATCTTTCCATCTGCCGGAAGGCTGCTCCTGGCAGCCCTGACCATCTCGACGATCTGAGGGTGGAGGAGGGGTTCACCGAGACCGATGATAGAAAACTTATTGAGACCCGAAAAAACCGGGATGAGCTTCTGGTAGAGGGACGGGTGCATATCACCATCCTCCTCCTGCAGAGAGTTCCTCAGGCACATCTGACAATTGAGATTGCACCGGCTGGTTACTTCTACCAATAAATTCCTGGGATGAGAGTTCATCAATCAGTCTCCTGAATGGACTATACCAGTTCTATATGAAACAGGTGAGTGAGAATATAATATACCCCTATCAGGATAAAAATCACTCCGGTCGCGTTTCTGATCCAGAGCTCCACGAGGGTAACCTTTTTAAATATACTCCCCATGTTCTTTACACCAAAGGTGATTAATACAGCAAATGCCAGAACTGGAAGTCCTGTCCCGATGCCATAAATAGATGGAAGAATAACCTTTGAGTTATTCTCTAAGGACAATGGTATCAGACTTCCAAAGAATAGTGCTGCAGAAACCGGGCAGAATGCAAGAGAGAAAAGCAGACCCAGAGGTAACGACCCTGCAAGGCCAAGGTTTTTGAATTGAGCCAGCACCTTCTCAGAAATAGATATTCCCGGGATTGAGAACCGAAATACTCCTAAAAGGGAAAAACCTGTTATGATAAGTATAGGTCCAAGAAGCTTGTTCATATAGTTTTGGAGAAAGAAAGAAGTCTGGGGAATACTCAGGATCGATGAAGTGATAAAGGCTCCCAGTACCGTATAACCAACGACACGACCCAAGGTATAGAGCACTCCTGAGGTAATAACAGAAAGGACGTGATCCACTCTTTTTAGAATGAAAGAAACTGCCGCGATATTCGAAGCCAGCGGGCAAGGGCTGATAGAGGTAAGGATACCAAGCCACAGGGCGGCAAGAAGTGGTATAATATTTTGTTCCACTACATCTTCTCCAGAGATTTCTGGATCTCCAAACGGACATATTCATGGAATTTATCTTGATCACCAAGGTATTCCCATACTTTGGTGAGATTCTTCCATACAACCTGTTTTCCATCCTTATATCCCGCTACGATGAGAGACCGGGTATACAATTGATAGTCCTGAATAAAATGCTTATTTTCAGGGAGATCAATATTGATAACTTTAAAGAATAACTTCTTCTTTTCAAGCTGGTAGAGAAAATTTTCTTCGATCGCTTCTCGTGAATACTGCTCTATGGTTCTGCAGGAAGAACAGCGATAGTTACCATGGAAATAGTACGCAACAACATACCCTGAATCTTTTTCTTTTTTGGTGGTAACTGCTCCAGCCTCGCCCGCTTGTGCCCTTGAAATTGCAAAAGAACAACTATCAGTCAAAGATTGTTCACTCACATTTACAAAATATAAACACCATAAACCTAAGGCGAGCAAAAACAGAACCAAGCTTTTTATCTTACCCATCATAACAGTTCCTTTCTCCTTTACTGAAGAACCTTCTTTATCTCATTCACGCTGAGTATCTTCCCTGTGGATATTATCTTGCCATCTACTACCAAAGCAGGGGTCATCATAATCCCTGCTTCCATAATTTTCTCAATGTCTTCTATTTTAACTATCTCTGCCTGAAGACTCAAATCCTTCATGGCTTTCTCAGCATTCTGTAAAAGCGTCTTACATTTTGGACAACCGGGACCTAAAATTTCTATCTTCATCTCTCATCTCTCCTCTTTAATACTCAACTAAATGGCAACTTTCCTTTCCTATTTTTAGACAACAGAAAAAGATAAAAAGTTACGCCTATAAAAAATATATTTTTAACGTTTTTGAAGTTACTTCTCCTCAGTGATGTCCCCTAAACTCTACTTCTTCCCACTCTTGCCAGATCCTTTATCGTCTTCAGCAGTTGTCTTGTCGCTTCCCTTTACAGGACCACCGCACGTTTCTCCTGGACCGCAGCATCCGCCGGTTTTGTTCATAGATTCCCGGATCGCAGAAAAAAGCCCTTTTTTCTTTTTCTTTTCATTATCCATCCTCATCACCTCCTCTCACCAAAATTTGTCGAAATATATATACCCTTATTAACACCGATCCTCGATATACTTTTCAAATCAATCCAGACGGGCCTCCAGAGCTTGTCGATATGCCCACCACATCATAAAAAAACCAAAGGGGATCATCGGTACGCTTAACCATTGGCCCATGCTTAATCCAAGTTTTAAAAGGCCCATAAAGTTATCAGGTTCTCGCATAAATTCCACGAAGAAACGGAAAGTACCATAGCAGATTAGGAATAATCCTGATACCGCTCCAGTCGGTCGCAGTTTTTTTGAAAACAGCCAGAGAATTACAAACAAAGTCAACCCCTCCAGTGTAAATTCATATAGTTGCGAAGGGTGACGAGGATACAGATCTGTTTGCGGAAATACCATGCCCCATGGAACGTCGGTTTTCCGCCCCCATAATTCTCCATTAACGAAATTCCCAATACGACCCGCCCCCAATCCTAACGGTACTAAGGGAGCAATGAAATCCGTGACGTTCAACCAGGACTTGCCAGTCTTGTAAGAAAACATCCACATCATAAAAATCACACCTAAAAAACCACCATGAAACGACATACCGCCCTGCCAGATATACAGGGTTTCCAATGGGTGTTTGAGGTAATACACTAACTGATAGAACAGGATATAACCAAGCCTGCCACCTACTGTTACCCCTATTGCGCTGTAGAACAATATTTCGTCTAGTTCCTTATTACTCCACCCCAATTGCGGTATAATCCTAATTCGATAATGGCCGAGGACGAGCGCAAAGAAAAACCCAAGGATATACATTACGCCATACCAACGGATTTGCAAGAAACCAAGCTGTATAGCGACTGGATCAAATTGGGGGTAAATCAAGCAAGTAAGAACCTTTCTTTTTAGAGCATTTTCTATTTTCTTCAGTCTTTATTCGGAATTTCTCAACGAAGATCATATCATCTCGTCAATCTTTTCACAGTCCCACCATCCATCCATGTAGGACTCGCCCAGTCCAAGATTTTTTTCGAGCAGAACACGGCGGAACCATCTTTTGTCGTGAACCTGGATATCCCAGGACCGTGAACCGTTGATAGCCACTCCTGCATGCGCCAAGCTTTGTTGAACTGTTTTTGCAAGCATAACGCGCATCTCTCACGCTATTTTGTGTTCCGAGAAGTCATTAATACTATTTGTCAGGCAAAAATGGCCGCGGCAGTCCTGCTGCAGGCAGAAAGTACTGAGCAATCCCCCATCCACGGAGTTGCCATGCAGGGCGCATTTCATCGCTGCGATTTCCTCCGGCAGGTAACGCCCATAAAGTTTGATGGGGATTTCTGAAATCGAGACCGTAGGTGAAGACGCCAACGCGAGCAGATATTCGATCAGATATCCGGCATTCTGTCCTAGGGGACCACAATACGCCTGCCGTTGCCGCAGGCGCAGCACCCGAAGTTCGTGGATCGAGCGGCCGAATTCCGCCTCCATGAGTTCTTCCGGGGTTACCAAAATGATTTCGATACGAATGGTCCCGGCACCGGAACTGACGTACTCTGGAATCTCGCTCCGGATAGCAATAGGGTCCAAGCCGCGCTGTCCGGCTATATTCCAGTCCATGTTTGCTAGGCGGGCCGATAGAATATCGGCAGGGGGAAGGTCGATGTCCAGCAGCAGATTGACAGCGTTGTAATTACCGCAGTGGCGCTGCACTTCCGTGATGGTTATCTCCGGCTCATCGTTTAACATCTGCTGAAAGCGATCCAGCATTTCTGGAGAAACGATAATCTTGAAACCAAGAATATCATTTATAGCGAGAGTGTTTTCCTCAAAATGAATCTGTTTATTCATCAAACTCTGAACAAGAGCGTCTTCGGCTTGTATAAAATCGCTTTGCATGGCCTCTTCTGAACTGACAAATTCATCCAACGATAGTCCTGCAGCCGTTGCTCGCTGATGGGCAATGTCTCGTGCCGCTTTTTGAATTTCCTTAAAAAAAGTTTCCACCAAACGGAAAGACACTTTTTCAGCAACACGGGTCAGCCGTTTAATGCGAGCAATGGCAACTAGACGGGATTTACTGTCGGTGACGACCGTCGCGTCAATTGGCAATCGAGGGAAAAAATACTCGGGATTCCGACGAAAACTATCTGCCAGTTCATTGAAGCGGGGGGCATGTATTCCTAACTTGGCGATAATATGCTCACGCAGCTCATGCTTTGACCGCACACGTGCCATGTGCAGGGGAGACTCGAAAAAACTTCTCAGCAGCTGAAGTATTCGTTCGGTGACAACAGACGAAATCCCGCTTTCAAAAATGAATATTTTTGTAATATTTTCCCCGTCGCCGGGGTCGAACTCATCGTTTAGCCATCGCAAAGTCAGATTGAAAAGCTCGTCACGATGGGTCATTGCAGTTAAGTACATCGTCTCCCCGGCTACTCTTTTGGAATGGTTACCCGTTGTTCAACAAAAATACCTTTTATCAAATATCTCTCGAGCTATAATCTCACTGGCCCTGGACGATCCTCCCATCGACAATTTTAATGGTTCGCTGGGCCAGCATTGCGTTGTTCGGATCATGAGTAATCATGACTACCGTGGTGCCTGCCGAATGCTGCTTCTTGAGAATGTCCATCACTTCTTTGCCGGTTTCGGGGTCAAGATTACCTGTTGGTTCATCCGCGAGAATAATGCGTGGTTTTTTCACCAATGCACGAGCAAGCGCGACTCTTTGCTGCTGCCCAATACTCAACTCGGATGGCAGGTGGTCTTTCCTGCTTGACAGGTTGAGTTCATCAAGGAGGCTATCGATGTTTTGGGTTACCTTTGCGCCGTTATTTGCGAGAGAGAGACCCACACTGACATTTTCATAGGCGGTCAAATATGGAACAAGGTTGAACGATTGGAATACAAAACCGACATTTGTTCCGCGCCATTGCGAGCGTTTGGCGACGTCCCAATCATATATCAATTGCTCATTCCAATGCACAGTTCCCTGGTCTGGGTGGCTCATACCGCCCAATGTAAGCAAAAGCGTGCTCTTACCGCTTCCGCTGGGGCCTATGATGCTGACAAACTCCCCTTCCTTGATCTCAAGAGTGGCGTTGTCAAGCGCTTTTACAGTCCCATGTTTGCGTTTGAATATTCTGGATATGGCTGTTGCTTTAAGCATGATATTATTCCTCTTTCATGATAAGTGACGGATCTACCTTTGTGGCATTGAACGCGGGAATAGCACTGGCGGCAAAAGCGATCACGGTCGATATTACTACACTATAGAGCGCATACATCGGCAGCGGCAAAACCGGTACTCCAGCGATGCGCGGACCAAGAATAACCGCAAGGCCGGAACCCAGAACATACCCAAAGACTCCCCCCGCAAGTCCGATAATCAAAGCCTTGAGCAGAAAAAGCTTCAAGATCCATGGTGAATTCGCACCCATTGACATGTAAATACCGATCTCCCGGCGTCTTTCATACACATTTGCAGACATGTAATTGGCGATACTCGCTCCGCCGACGACCAGAATAACCACAAGCATGATAAGAGATATCCGTTTCATGACCGTATTGGCGCGTATCTGTGTCGTAACAATCTGGCTGATTGTCACAACTTTGGCATCAGGAAGCAGTTTGTTGATCTGCTGAATGAGACCGGTCGATATGGCGGAACAACAGCCGATAATTTCTATTGCATGCAGAACTGAATTTTTACCCGCGAGTTTCTGGACAGTGTGCAGGTGGGCGAACAACCGGCCATCATCAACCGTGCCGGTGATCGGCAATATTGCTTCGATCACAAAACGCTTGCCCAATACCGTCAGAGAATCGCCCTCTTTGACCGCGAGTGACTGTGCGACGTCGGCACCAACAAGCATTGCATCGGTCGCAAGGTCTTCGATGACACGTTTACGCACCTGGGTCTTCATGGTGTCCGTTATGCCGGGAATGTTCGCAACAATCCCGCAGCTTTGCGGCTTTGTAAAAACGCCAAGAGCGCCTTGCCAGAAAGCTTTGGATTTGAACTCGTTACGGGGCAGAATTCCCGTTAGGGTGAATTTCCTGCCCGCGACATCTACCGGCAGGCTGTACTTTGGTGACAGATTGTCCAACCCTTGAATACCTGAATTGGTGAGGATTGACACATAATTTTCCGGAATCTCCGACTGCTGGAAATCCGCGCTGTAATAGTCCTGAACAGTCGCGTCCTTGGCAAGAATCAGAATATTGGCCCCAAGCGCGTCAAGTTCCCCGGCGACGGCTTTCTCTGAATAATGCGTCGTGCTCTGGATTGCTACCATGACTGCAATACCGAGTAAAACGGCTGCAAGGCTCGAAATCAATTGATTCTTGCGCTGGAATAGTTCGCGAACCACAAGCTGTCTGATTTTCATGACTATTTTCCCTCCAGCGCTTTAATTCTGGCATTTTGTTCTTGTATCAGGGAATCTTGCTCATCGATCCTTTGTTTCAATTCCTTCACAGCCTCAATAAGTAAAGCGGTGAGCTTATCATAGGTAATACTCTTATACCCTTCAGCATCTGTCCGTACGACTTCGGGGATAACAACCTCGACATCCTGAGCGATCAGCCCGATCTGCGGACCGTCGGAAAAGAACCGTTCAGGATACTCTTTACGGTTCCAGGTGAATGTCACGCCCTGGAGCTTTGCGGTTTTTTCAAGCGCCGAGGCGATAGGTTTAACATTCTGCTTGAAACGGCGGTCGGAACAGCAGCCGCTTCCGGCGGTGCATGTCTTTAGCGATTTAAGAATTTCATCCTTGGTCGTTTTGCCCGTGAGCACTTTGCCGATTCTGCCAGGCGGAAGCAGCAGAACGACCGTCGCCTGCGTTATCGGGGCAATGAGGTTACACTGCTTGACGAAATCCTGACTGCCGGACGCCGCTGGGTCGGCCTTAATAGCGGAAACGATCTGTTTGAAATTGGCGTCATTCGCGAAATCGGATACACCGGCCCACGATTCCGCATTCATTTTTGTTGCGGCGTTCTGTAATGCTACAAGCACTACCTTTTGTTCCTGGAGCGGTTTCAGAACCTTAAGAATCAAATCCGATACGCCTACGCTCTTTTTGAGTTGGTCGGCGGTTACGTTGCCGGGATACCCTCCTGTAACAACGCCATTGGGCGCGATAACAAGGAGAAGTGGGAGCTGTCCGGCCTGTATGCCGTATTTGTCGGCAATTTCCTTATTGGCAGGATCGCTTATCGCGGCATCGAATACAGCTATCTTTTCTGAGGATGATTTCTTGAAAGCTGCAATCGTAGAGGACAATTTCGTCAATGAAGCGTCCTTTGCCTGATAAAATGTTAGGAAGAGAAACTGGCCGTTTGCAGAAGCGTCGTTTAATGCCGACTTAACATTTATTGGAGCGGCATGCGCTGCGATAGAAATTGACAGGAACGCAAGAACCGCTTGTATCATCAGTTTATTCATTACTCTGTTCTCCTTTCGAAATTTTAAAATGGCGGCGTTATCCCAAATAACACCGCCATCGAAATGGTTTATAATTTATAGCGAATCAGGCACCTTTTTTATTGAGTTAAAGCCACATTTATTTAGGTTTCGTCCACAAAAGCAACGTAGAGCTGAAAACCACTGTAATACAACCCGCCTCCTGGAAGATCACAGCCGCGACCGGACTGAGCATTCCCAGGCTGCCCCAAATAAGCCCTATCGCGTTGTAAATAATGGAAAAGAAGATGTTGAGCTTGATACGGCGAAGTACTTTCTGCGACATCCAGATAAAATCCGCTACTCGTGAAAGGTCATCGTTCATTAAAGTAACATCTGCGGCTTCGATAGCCACATCCGTACCCGCCAGTCCCATGGCAATTCCCACATCCGCCAGGGCTAAGGCTGGGGCATCATTAATGCCGTCACCAATCATCCCGACTGTGTGTCCCTCCATCTGCAATTTTCTGACAATCTCTTGCTTCTGTTCCGGGAGAAGACCAGCCTGAAAATTGTCCACACCGATCTGCTCCGCAACCGTTCTCGCCACCTTGTGATTGTCCCCGGTGAGCATAATAATATTTTTATTGCCCATGACATTGTGCAACGACTTAATGGCCTGGGACGTCTCCGGTCGAATCTCATCGGCAATCGCAATCAATCCGAATACCTTCTTGTCATTCGCCACCAGGATAGCAGTTCTTCCCTGTTCAGCTTGAGCCACAACTGCGCCTTCCATATTATTATTAATGGAGACCCCCTTGTCGCGCAGGAATTCTTCTTTACCGACCAGAATTTCTTTCTCACCCCACCGGGCAGTAACGCCCAATCCAATCTCAACCCTGAATTCGTCCGGGTCAGGCACTTCGATGCCGCGCTCTCTTGAGAGGGATAATACTGATCTGGCCAGGGGATGCTCGGAGTATTTCTCTGCTATTGCAGCCAGACGCAAGACTTCATCTTCCGGCAGACTGTCAAAGGCTACAACTTCGAGTACCTTTGGCCGGCCAAGAGTAAAGGTGCCTGTCTTATCTACCAGAAGGGCGCTGATCTTCCCGGCCAGCTCGAAGAATATGCCTCCTTTGACGAGCACCGCCCGACGGGCCATATTGGAGATACCTGCGGTCACTGCTGTCGGGGTGGCAATAGCAAAGGCACAGGGACAGGCCACCAGAAGAATTGACACCGCTACCTTGATATTGCCAGATGTTAAAAAACCTATAACTGCTAAGCCGAGCACAGTGGGCAGAAACCACACGGTAAAACGGTCGGCAATGTTCTGGATAGGCGCCCTTGTCTCCTGTGCTTGTTCCACGAGATGAACAATTCTGGCTATCGTGGTGTCCGCACCTGTTTTAGTAGTCCGAACTTCCAGGCGTCCCGTCTCATTGAAAGTCCCGCTGAACACCTCACTCCCTCTGAACTTTTCAACTGGCATCGACTCTCCAGTGATGGGAGCCTGATCCACGCTGCTTGCTCCGGCTACCACAACCCCATCAACGGGAATACGTTCCCCCGGCCTCACGATCACCACATCCCCAACCTGAACCTCGTTGACTGGAACGACAGTCTCTTCCTCTCCCCGCCGAACCGTGGCCATCCTGGGAGTTAGATCCAACAGATTCCTTATGTTCTTACGACTCTTGTCCAAGGTATAAGATTCAAAGGCACCGGCTACGGCCATAATAAACACAATGATTGCTGCCGGACGAAATTCGCCAACAGCAACAGTGGCAACGAGAGCAACGGTAACAAATACATTGACCGTTATTCTGCGGTAATAGATGTCTTTGAAACCTGCGATGAAACGCTGGAAGCCTCCAAAAAGCGTAGCAATAAGCGCCAATCCCGCATTCAAGAAATATGGACCAATTGCCCAATGTGCCAAAGCCCAGCTTGTCAAGATAAGAATACCGACAATACAGGGAACAATAGTCAGCACAGCTATCTCCCGGTATTGGACAAAATCTTTCTTCTGGTTTTCTCGCATACGTTAAATTCTCTCTGATAGTGGAAGGGGACATTCCACGAGTCCGACAGCCAATGTCCCCTAAACTCTATTTCTTGCCGGTTTTATCAGACCCTTTAGCTTTTTCAGTGGTCGTCTTGTCTTTTTCCGTTACAGGACCGCAACGGTTTTCTCCCGGACCTCAACAACCACCGGTTTCGGTCATGGATTCCTTGATTACAGAAAAAAGCCCTTTTTTCTTTTTCTTCTCATTATCCATCCTCATCACCTCCTCTCATCAAACTTGCCATATCGAGAAATCTTGATACAGAAGGATTAAATTTTCCTTTATCTCCTGATTGACTTTAATCGCTTCCCACAATTTAAGTGTTATCCGTTCACTCCTTTTCCTTAGAAAACGTTCTAACAGGATCACTGTGACCGTTCAAATGCGACTTTAAACGGTTCTCCTGAGATAAGAGAAGTTTCTTATAGATATTCTTCTTCAAGAAGGTGTATGCACCCTCATGATCTTCATCTGTTATGATCCGTTCAAGTTCCATAACTTCCTCTGGTTCAAGAATCAGACTCTTCTTTTTTATTTCCAACATTGGCACCTCCGTTTCGTTATTATACCTCAACTTTGGTGTCCACTAATTCCATCGTAGCTCACTCCTTTTTCTTTCAATGATTCAGTTGAATACCAGTCTTCACGTGTTAAAGGCTGCAAACTGTGCCCTTTTGTATCCTTACGAACGAGTAAGGATTGATAGATGTTCACCCGCCCAACCTTGAAACGGTAAGCGGCGCCCGACATATACAGCCGCCACACACGGTACGTCGGCTCATCGACGTACTGCAGTGCCTGGGCATGGTGTTCTTCCAAACGCCGCACCCAATGTCGCAATGTCAGGACATAGTGCTCGCGCAGGTTCTCCACATCGCGAACTTCAAATCCGGCCGCTTCCGCTACGGCCAGAGTCGTAGAGATGAGCACCAGTTCGCAGTCGGGGAAAACATAAGTGCCCGTAAAGGAAGTCTGAGCGTCATTCTTTGCGCCGAGCCGATCTGCAATCCCATGGTTCAAAAAGACTCCGCCTGGTTTGAGCAACTCCCAGGCTTTTGCAAAATAACTCGCCAGTAATTGTTCGCCCACATGTTCAAACATCCCAACGCTAACCAAAGCGTCATAGGCGCTCGGCTCACCCAATTCGCGGTAGTCACGCAAGAGCACTCGACATCGGTCTGCCACCCCGGCGCTCTCGATGCGTTGGTTGGCGAGTTCGACCTGGGGCTGGCTGAGGGTGATTCCGGTGACATCGACGCCATAATGCCGAGCGGCATGCAGAGCCAGCCCGCCCCAACCACAGCCGATATCCAGTAAGCGTTGCCCTGGCTTTAAGCGAAGTTTCCGGCAAATGTAATCTAACTTATGTTCCTGGGCATGGTACAACGAGACTTCCGGCGTTTGGAAATAAGCGCATGAATACACCATGTTCCGGTCCAGCCACAAGGCATAGAAATCATTGGAAACATCATAATGGTAAGTCACCGCTTCCCTGTCCCGCTTGATGGAATGGAGTTTTCCTTTCAAGTTGGCCGGCCCCCGCCGAGCATTCTGATGTTTTGGACTGGCGGGGAGTTTCAGCAGTTTTCCTGCGGCGCGCAACTTCTTCAGAACGCTGTTTGACCTGTTCGTCAGCACGTCTTCCAACCTGAAAACGTCTTCCACGGTTCCTTCAATGTCAAAATCATCAAACAAATAGGCTTCGGCCAATCTAACTTCCGTGCCGGGAAGCAACATGCTCCGTAGCGCACCGGGGTGCTTCAGGACGAGCGTGGCCTTCCGAGGCGTATCGTCAGGAAAGCTCGTTCCATCCCACAAGCGAACTCCGATGTCAGGCGCCGCACCATTATCAAGAATCTCGCGAAGCAGAGACAAGGTTAGCTGCGTATTCTCGACACTGCTATTTGTTTTCATGATTCATATCCCCTCTTGTACTGGTTTACCCTCTCGATAACAGGAAATTGCCAGTAACATCGAGATATTCACCCCTGTTACAACCTCCACTTGCTCTCGTTACAATAATGGTAAACTTTGATTTGTTGGTGTTCCTCCTAATATATCCGTGAGAATTACCACACCATCTCCTTCGTCCACTTTAGCCATCTCCTCTTGAATTCGGACTCTTACAGCTTCCTTGTTCTCTTTTGGCCAGATGGAAACCGCACCGGCCATCTTCAACTCACCAATGATGAGCTCACTGGTTGAGATCAGTGACTGAGCTAAATCTCCGTGAGTCACAATGAGAACTCCAACCATTTTACCTCCTATTTACAGAAGATATCAAAGTGTTAGCAACCTTTGTACTTCGAACGCTCAGATTTTTGTATACTTTTCAAATCTGGCCAGATAAACTTCCAATGCCTGAGCCTCTTCCAGAACGCTTCTGGCTGCCTGGGCCAGGTCTGTATTTTTTGCTAACTGGGCTATACGACGTGCAAATCCTCCGATCGCCACGGTAGCGTTTCGCAGCACGTGAACCGCCTCCGTGACCATGGCTTCCTTCCGTCGGTATGACTCCATCAATTGCTCTACTAATTCAGCTTTACCAGCAGCCGCCCCGATCAACTCCCCCACCACCTTCAGATACTCGAAATCTCCTTCTGAGATAGGAACCCCCCTTTTACCAGAATCGACAATTAGGGCACCCACTCTTTTTTCCTCCTGGGTTAGCGGATCCACATACCTGAGCGGGATGATGGCCTTGACCTTTATCTGCTCTGCCAGGGTATGCAGATAACCGTTCGTCTGTCGTGGATCGGTCAGGTTAACGGGTGTCCCCTCATTAACAACCTCCCACACAATGCTTTCCTTGCAAATCGGGACCTGTTCTATGGGACAGTTATACTTACCTGTCCAGCAGCTCAGTTTCAGTTCCTCCCCCTCCATGAGGACACAGCGCGCCCTCTTCCCCAGTCTTTGGCTTAGATGGTCAAGACAGGTCTTGATGAGGTAGTCCCGATTCGTACACCAGCTTACCAAACGAGCGATTTCCAGAAGGTCCTGGTAACGTCTGACCAGGTTCTCTTCTTCTAATTTTAGTTTTTGAGCACCCATTTTTGTCTTCTAAATGGCAAAATGTTCCCACGCTTATTCCACAATTTTCAAACAATTTGACGTCCCAAAAGGGTTCTCTCTAAAAGAGCAGCAGTTTGGGTCATTTTGCCATTCTCCATCTACAAAGAATCTGTACTCGTACTGACCTGGATTGAGTCTCAGGAAGATTCTCCATACCCCCTTCTTATCCTGCTTCAGGGGATGCGAAGACGGATTCCACTCAGTGAAATCCCCTGCCACAAATACACTTTGTACCTGTGGTGCTGATAAACTGAACTCTACTTTCTTTACCTTCGGTTTTTTCTCAGATGTTCTCACCATATTCCACCTCCCATTCAATTACCCAATTTCCCCAGAGAAAGATTCCTGAGGTTCCTTTTTTCTGCTGCCTCTAATATTTGCTTCACCCTCTGAATTTTCTCGGGCTCCATTCCAGATAAATCCTGTCCACCTTCTATCTTCATCAGGATAGAATCAAGTTCTGTATAGCTTATTCCTAGTACGTCTTCATCTGTTATCCCCGGAATGAGATCGGGTGAAGGAGCTTTTGTCCTGATCTTTTCCGGTATTCCCAATTCTTGGGCGAGCTGATAAACCTGAGTTTTGTAAAGATGCAAAATAGGCTCAATATCTGCCGAATCATCTCCCCATTTTACATAAAAACCAGTGAGGGCTTCAGTATGGTTGCTTGCTCCAACTACCGCAAAATTTCTTTTCTCTGCTTCAAGATAGAGACAAACCATTCTCACCCTGTGCTTGGCCCGGTAATAGGCCAGTCCTTTAAGAAAGGTCTGATCTCCATTGTTTCGAAGATCTTGCAAAAAGATATCGTCCTTTGTCATCGCTTTCAACTTATTCCTTACATATTTTTCCTGGATCTTCCGTGGGATAAAAAGGGCTGGCGGCTGGAGCCGGTAAACCCCCACAGATCTCAGTATTCCTGTGATCGGTTTGACAATTCGGTCTATCCCAAGATAATCACAGATCATGAGAGAGTCTTTTAATGTTTCTGGGGCTGAATCTCTCTCGGGCAGAAGAAGCCCAAGGACCTTTTCTTTGCCGATTGCCTGAACAGTCAAAGCACCAACCACTGCAGAATCAATACCGCCGCTTATTCCAATTACGGCACCTCTGTATCTGTGAGTTACTATCATTGATTTCATAAAGCTGGCAATTTCATCCTTCAGGCACATTCATTATTTCCTTCCGTGTGCAGCAGTCTATTTACACTATACGCCACTTTGAAGTTGGGCTCAACACCTCAAGTAGGTATGGGCATCTGCCAGGCGCCTACCTTCGGCCAGTACCCTTTGCCAATGCTGAGGTGCCGGGCTCCTCAACCATAGATCTCGCAGAAAAAGATACATCCTTATCAAGTTCAATCTCCAGGAGGGATAAGCCTCTCGCCACAAACTGGCCATTTCTTTGTAGAATTTAGTCAGTGGAAGCTTGGTGGGCAGCACGGCGTGAAGCAGATCAAATAACTCAAAATTGGCTGTAGTAAGCTGCTCCTTAACCTCCTCGAACAAAACTGTACCTGGCAGGGGGGTGAGTACAGTGAAGGCGGGGAACCTCAATTTTAGCCGCCGAACGTAAGCCCGCAGATTTACAAAATCATCATGCCCGTAATCGGGATCGGCAATAAAGGAAGCGACTGGCTCGGTCCCCTCTTGCCGCAAGACCTTTAAAGCTGCCTCGTTGTTTCCCACTGAGTTTTTTTTGTCCACTGCACCCAGAGCTGTTTGATCTGGTTTCTCAAAACCGATGAAGACACAGCTCAGCCCCGCTTCCCGCCACTGAGTGATGATCTCGGGATGACTGACGATGGCGTCACTGCGAGCTTGAATAGTGTAACTCTTGCGAATGCCCCGCTCCCTGATCAAACAAGCGATTTCCCTCGCCCGATTGACGTCAGAGAGAAAATTGTCGTCGGTGAAGAATACATACGGTTCCTCGATGGCTGTTAGCTCCTCAATCACCCGCTGTGGACTCTTGAAGCGCACACGTTCCTGGTAAAATTTCCAGACGGAACAGAAACGGCAACGGTGCGGGCAGCCTCGCGTTGTCTCCAGCAGGGCTACAGGCTGGTTCAGGACTAAGTGATAATATTGACTGTACGAATCAATGAGAGAACGTTTAGGGTAGGGAAGAACATCCAGATTTTTAATCAGCGGCTGTGGGCCGGTAAAGTACTGTCTTTCAGGCCGGTTGAGCACCAAGCCTGGCACTCGGTCAGGATCATCTCCAGCAGCCAGACAGTCCACCAGCTCCTGCATGGTATGTTCACCCTCCCCCACTACAATAGCATCCACTGCGGGATGGTAAAAGTCCTCAGGGCATAGTGAAGGGTGATGACCACCTATGAAGACGAAAATATGCTGGTCAAATGCCTTAACAGCCTCTGCAACACTAAGGGCCTGATAGATATCTACCGTGAAGGTTGAACTAATACCCACCAGATAGGGTTGGAAATCAGCGAGTATTGAAGTCAATGCATCGGGCTTTAGACGCATGTCTAAGATCGCCACTTCGTGCCGGTTATGGAGTGCTCCAGCGATCATCTCCAGGCCGAGGGGTTCAAGTCGGGCCAACTGTTGGAGGCCCATAGTCCGATTCTGGTCAGGGTATACCAGCAGGATGCGCATGAATAGGCCTTCTTCTTCCTCTATGAAACCGCTGCCAACAGGGGCTTGGACTCGTCAAAATCCAAGCTGCAACCGGCCATTCTGCTCAAGCGGCATGCTAATGAATTTTAAAAGATATTCCTGCTCCCAGATGGGGTCTAACAGCTTTCGCAGTGCTTCATTATAAGCAATCATTCCCTTGTAGTAATCATCATCCCTGAGTGCCTCAGTCGCAGCCTCATCCTCCGGTTCGGGATGATATGTATCAATCAGCCCCCGACCCATAGCAAAGTTATCTCTCAGCGAGCAGGGAAGGAGCAAGTTGCCGCACCTTTCTGGTTTCTCTTTTCCCAGAGCATATTCCCACTGCCATTGTCGGATGGCTCTCAAGTAGGGAAGCTCATAGATATCGTCCAGAGTGCCACCGCGCTGATAAATCTCATGGATATTAGCAGGGGAATACGGCACGAAGGCACAGGGCGTCACTTTACCATTCCAATCAATATACAGATACCCTCTACTCCGTCCAGCCGCAATGCATCCGTCAGCCACCGTACCGCAATTCCAGAAATCGGCGAGCATGATCTTCCGTTCTCGGATAATCTGCCAGGTACGCCGCCACATCAACAACCGCTGTTCCGGCGTGACAAGCAGGTCAAGAGTGTAGCTCCGGCCAATAGGCATATACTGGAATAGCCAGCCAAAGACGGCCTGCTGGTCATTGAAAAAGAAGTTGATGAACTCGTCGGAAAGAATCTCCTCCGCATTATGGCGGGTAGCAGTCAGTGAAATGCCAAAGGGTATACCAGCCTGTCTCAGATTGGCCATAGCCGCCAGCACAAGCTGGAAGACCCCTGCCCCACGCCGTTTGTCGGTACGGGCCTCAAAACCCTCTACCGAGATCGCAGGAATTAGGTTTCCGGCATCAGCTATGCGCTCTGCCATTCGCTTATCAATCAATGTCCCGTTGGTGTACATCATAAAGAAACAATCAGAGTGTTTGACGGCTGCATCGATAAGGTCTTTGCCCTGCGAACGATAGGCCAGCGGCTCCCCGCCCGAGATGGTGAAGAATCGTAGACCCCATAACTTTCTGCCTTCGGTGATAAGACGGTCGAAAATATCCCACTTAAGATGCTCTCCACCATACCCGGAGCTGGCATAGCAGCCAACACAGTGGAGATTACAGGTCTTGGTGGGACTGATAACTATTACCCCAGGGGGTGGAGCCCCATGCCTCTGTGCAAAGCTTCGTGCAGCGGTATTTGCCCTTTCGTCTTTATCCATAATCAGGTTGGCCAAGAAAGTCTTCAACAATCTGTGTAAGACCTTGCCAGAAATTTGCTTCCGTTCCAGGGCTCGATTGGCAGATTCAAGCAAAGCCATTGCCATATCTATCTTATCCTGCCGCACCTGGTCTGGCAATCCCGGATAATTGGAAGTTTTGTACTGGGTGAGAATCCGGTTCCTGAATTTGTTCATAACCTGTCCGCGCAAAGTATCGCTGAGCATGGCCTCTTCCAGGAAGTATGACGAAAACTTCATGCTGCCTTCCATGAGTTGCTGAACAACCTTTTTCTTGTTAATCATTTCCATCCTCCTTTCTTCTATGAGTTAACTCGTAAGAGTATGGGTAATTTACTACTTCCCAAAAGTAATCTTTAGAAGATATATGTTTATCTGCATAAACAGTTATTTGTTCACAAAATTTTTTTAAATTAAGTCCCATTATCTATATTCCCCTCTATTTTTGGCTCTCAATCGAGTTCTTCTGCATGAAAAATGACTTACTTTTTTTATGAATAGGAATCCTTTGCCGACGAACTGCCTCTGAGACCATTGCAGCCTTGCATCGAGCATCCTGTTTCTTCAGCTCCAGCAATTTCTCTCTATCTTTGCTAAATTGAGGACGATGGGATATTTGTTCCTTTATAAAATTGAGCTGATACCTGCATGCCCCATCCATCGATTCTTTCAAAGAATAGTGCATCCATACCCCTACCCTTTTGCTATCGACGAGTCCGGAGTGTTTCAAATAGGCAAGATGCCTCGATACCTTGGACTGTGGTTCCTCCAATATGATCATTAAATCACAAACACAAAGTTCACCCTCCGAAAGAAGCATAACAATTCTAAGTCTCATTTTTTCTGAGAGTGCTTTAAAACACTGGACTAACTGTTCCATAAATCATTCCTTGTAACTAATTCCTTATATCCGTATATACGGATATATTAAATGTTTCTGTTTGTCAAGAAAAATTTTCCCTTATGAAAATTTCCCCGTTACGCACTATGTATAGACACCTTTTTGAGGATCATGTCTTTGAGACCTTCATGAATCCTATCTGCGTGCAAACACTATCTTCTGGCAATCCACCTCCCACATCGGCCTTTTTTCTCGGAGTTCCGGACTTAAAAAGCTACAGTATATTCCCCTTGAGAGCTACTTTTAAAATGGGAGCCTTTTCATAGTTTGTATCAATGGTCATCTCTTCATCAAAATTACCTTTCTTAAGATTCTTTTTATCAAGGATGATGGTCAACTTATATTTTTTGCCTTCTTGAATTGCTTCAATCTCTGATCTAAACATGTCAGAGTTAAATTTTACTTTTCTTATTAAGAAGCCTTCTCCTCTACCCCTCTCTACAATTACTATTCTCCTTAAAAAGTTTTCTAAAATTTCACCCTTTGATGCATCTACATTTCCGAAGTTAACCATACTGGGTGTTACTATAACCTCCCTTCTCACGGTTCCTTTTACATTGATAGTAACGGTTGGCTTTTTCTGCAGGCTGGTATAAAGAGTAATGGCACCAACAAGTGTGTCCTTTACGGAGGAGACTTTGGTAATTTCCAGTTCATAAATTGAATTTTCTTTGACCATCTTAAGGTTCGTTTTAACCTTTTCTCCCAGGGTTGAATCAATCTTTTCGATCTTGAAAGGCACTTCATCTCTTGTTTTTATAGTCAGTACCTTTTTTACTTCCTCTCCCGCAAATCCATCGAGTTGAACCATTTCAGACGGCTCAATAATTATCCATCTCCTAAGAGTTCCTTTTATTTGAATAGCAAAAGTAGATTTTTTGGGATCGTTGAAATAAACAGTCGCAGTCTTTGTAAAAGTACCCTTCACCTTATTACTATCAACATTAAGAGTTATTTTCCCCTCCTTCCCGGGAGGTATAAGCCGAGTAAACTCAGCTATTGTACACCCTCAAGTAGGTTGTACTTTTTCAATCTTCAAATCTTCCTTGCCATTATTTTTCAAGATATAGGTGTGGGTTATGGGAGAACCTTCGTCAATTTCACCGAGATCATATGAGGGGTGATCAATAAAAATCTTTGACCCCTCTCCTTTTCCCTCCTGAGCCGGGGAGACGCCCAGCGTAAAAAAAAGAAGATACGCTACGAATAAAATACCCTTTAAGAATCGCAAACATCTCAAATTTTTCATTCCATAAACTCCTTTCTGTTTAAGAAATTGCGCTCTTGATCCACTCCCTGATCTCTGTCTTAGCGGGAATTCGGCCTACGACTTTGACTTGGTTATTTAGAAGAAGAGCAGGCGTCGCTGTGACACCAAACTGCTTTGATACAGCAATGTCTGTGACCTTTTCTACGTCCCCTGCAATTCCCATCTCGGACAGGACTTGAAGCGTTATCTCAAAGAGCCTGTCACAAATATAGCAGCCTTGTCCAACCACACGATCGTGAGGGGGCCTGTATCCTTTCTCTCTTCCTGAATTGTTTCAACCTGACCTTTGAATGTTGCTGAATTAAATTTTACTCCTCTTCTTAAACGCTGAAGGTAACCTTATGCAGATCCCTCTCCTTCATCTACTTCTACTTCAACAAGCTTTAGAGCGCCATGAACACACCACTTAACACAGGCTGGGTCAGGTGGTTCCCCACAGAGATCACACTTCAAGGGAACCTCTGTACCTGGTTCAAAGAAGAAGGGCCGGATAGGACAGGCAGCACGACATAAGAGACAGCTCTCGTACTCTTTTTCTCCCATAATGATGTTATACTTTGAGGTACACTTGGCATCAGTATAAGGGCCAGAGATGATCGGGACAGCTAATTCCCGATCAAAATCTGAAAAAATCCGTATGCGAGATAGTTTAGGATTAACCACACCTTCTTCGCTGTGCTTAAGTGAACAGTATGCCTCACAGTGTCGGCAGCCAGTACATTTTTCTAAGTCAATTCTAATCTCTTTCCTTACCATGGTGATCTCCTTTAATTAGAGTACCCTTCTTGAAAGATAGGGTTACCATTTCATTCTCATTTCTTTGAGTTTCGCCTCAGTGGGCACGCCATTTTTGTCCCATCCCCTCAATGTATAGTATTCAGGGAGCATCTCGTGCAATCGATTGACCCGACCTTTGCCAGGGCCTTCAGGCATGGGTTCCTTGAGCATACGTGGAGAGAGGTTGTCATCTTTAGCCGTCAATCCTGCTTTTATGTTAAACATCCTCTCAATCGTCCAGGTTCGCTCTCCACACTGAATCATCTCATCAAAGGAATAATCTACACCTGTTGCGGGAACCAATTGCTTATGGATTTCAGGCGCCCACAACCCTAAGATGAGAAAAAGGCAGGTTCCCGTGTCATCAAAAAGACAGGTTGCGTCCTGGATATTTTTCGTGAGCAGTGCCTTCCCTTCTGTGGCAAAAGGATCTGTCTTTCCTCCCACGGAGGGAAGTCCAAAGATTTCTGATGCCATGGTGTATCCTTTATTGTGGCAGGCTCCTCGAGCAGCAGTAGCCAGATTAAGACCCTGGGCTTGGGCTACCCTGGGATCATAGGCAGGTGCCTCGAGCTTCTTAGCCCCAACAAAGAGTTCAGGATGATTGTACTTGTGAGATAGATGGTATCCACCTTTTATCACCTCTTTACCAAAACCCTCCTGTTTGCCAGTCATTTCAACGAGTTTAACCATTGCCTCGGGATCTCCAAACCTCAGAGGAAAACCGATATCTTTCTCCTTGAGAAAGCCTTTTTCAAACATCTCCATACACATGGCAATCGTGTTTCCGACACCGATGGTATCCATACCATATTGGTTACAAAGGTCATGGGCCTTCAAGATAGCAGAAGAGTTACCATTGCCACAATCAGCTCCAAACACCCAGACTGTTTCAAATTCTGGTCTCTCTGAAGTAACCATGAATCGTGGATCGGTTGCTTTCAAAATGCCACCACAGGAT
>JAPLJA010000170.1 GCA_026388815.1 Pseudomonadota bacterium | reverse complement strand
GAAGACGTTAAAGAACCTGCTGATTGAGCCTTGAGAGCAATTCACCGTGGAGAAGAGTAGAATCATCTGTACCATCGGACCGGCAAGCGATAGCAGGGCCGTATTGAGAGATATGATGCTTGCCGGCATGGATGTGGCGCGGCTGAATTTTTCTCATGGAACCCATGCCGAGCATCAACGACGAATCAATCTCATCAGAGAGTTCAATAAGAAGTACCGGCGGCACATCAGGATACTGCAGGACCTCGAAGGGTACCGCATCCGGATCGGGAGATTCAAAAAGAGAAAGGCAGTTGGACTGAAAAAAGGGCAGACACTATTCCTGACGAACCGCAAAGATGCACGGGGTGATGGAGCGGTTATTCCCTTTGATTATGAAGGCTCACTTCAGGATATCAAGACCAGAAGCTTTGTCTACATAGACGACGGCAACATTGTTCTTAAGGTTAAAGGCTCAACGACGGATTCTCTCAGGACAGAGGTAATTATCCCCGGTATTCTCGGGGAACATAAGGGAGTCAACATCCCCGATGCCAAACTCAAGTTCAGCGGTTTAACGGAGAAAGATAAAACTGATATCCGGTTCGGCATCAGAAACAAGGTGGATTATATTGCCCAGTCATTCGTGCGGGACAAGGGAGATATTATCCATATCAGAAATCTCACACAAGACAGTCTCCCGTCGTGCCAGGTCATCGGCAAGATTGAAAACCGCCAGGGCATCAGGAATATCGACAGGATCCTGGATGTTGCTGACGGCATCATGATTGCCCGCGGTGACATGGGTGTGTCTCTCCCCATCTATGAGATACCAATGATCCAGAAGATGATCATTAAGAAATGTAATCAGCGGAAGAAGTTTGTCATCACCGCCACCCAGATGCTTGAGAGTATGACCGAACATATCAGGCCTACGCGCGCTGAGGTGACTGATGTGGCTAACGCGGTATTAGATGGTTCCGACTTTGTGATGCTTTCCGGAGAAACTGCTGCCGGCATATATCCGGTTGAAGCAGTGCGAATGATGAATCAGATTATCAAATTTACTGAAGGGTTTGTAGGGTAAAATCCCTGGTGACACTTTCCCCGCCATAATCTACCAGGCAGTATTCCACGCTGTATCCCTTCTTAAAAAGGACGAGCTTATACTGTCCTGGAACAAGGCTTTCAAATCCGTACCTGCCCTGACTATCTGAACGCATCTGCCCGGACATGCCATTTTCAGGAGAGAAGAGAAGAACGTTGCAGCCCTTGATCGGCTCTCCTGTCGCTTCATTCGCAATGGTGCCTGAGATGCTTGCCTTTATGGTTGTAAAACTCCACCGGGGACCTGTTGTTTCTGCCCCCTTACTATCACGCGCTACGATCGTCCAGTAGTAAGTAGTGTTGTACCAGAGGTCTTGAGGAGTATAACTGGTATCTTTTTGATGAGGGGAGATAAGCTCCATTTCAATATGGTGTTCTGTCCCAATGCCGAGGTATACGTCATAGAAGACCTCGTCACCTTCGTCAGGATCTCCTCCCTGCCAGCGTAAGGTTACACTCCGGGGTTGATCCTGTGCCCCGTTTTGTGGCTGCGGGTTTGATGGCACAGAGGGGAAACAGTTACCTGCTGTAAGGGATATGGTGAGCTCTACCACCTCACCCTTTCTTATACCCTTAACCCTTACCGGAGAAATTGACTGATAACAGTCTGCTTGAGGGGTGATCGTATATGAGCCCGGTAATACCTTCAGGGTAAAGTTTCCTCTGGCATCAGTGCCGACGATATAATTTTCCGGCTGGGTTTTCAGTACGACACCGTTCATCGCTTCGCCGGTATCTGCTTTTACGACAGTTCCATGTATGGTTGCTGCATTGTCAGCATCTTCAAGGAGATAGATTTCAAAATCCGAGTCTGTTTTTCCGAGACCATAGAAGACTATCTTGTCTCCGTTAGAATTAATATTAGGACGGAAACCGGAAATGGAAGAATCTGTGAGAATCTCAATGCTCCCCCATATCCCGTCTTTTTCCTCAATGATGCCGATCTTCTCAATGCTTGTCCCATCAGCCTGGTCAAAGGTTACCCTTTTGCCATCTGCGCTTATGGTCGGATCATATTCGTAGAGAGGGTTTGAGGTCAGAGATACTGATTCCTGCCAGGTCCCGTCACGGAACTCGAGGAGGTGAATCTCTGCATTGGCACCGGGTGTCATGTGGGACTGGTAGGTCTCCATCCAGTAATAGACAATCCGTGTTCCGTCTCCATTGATGGCAGTCTGCATGTCTGTTGTACCATTCTCTGTGAGCAATAAGGGTGTTGTCCATTGATTGTCTTGAAAGCGGATAGAGTAGATGTCCCGGTCAGCACTTTCCTCAGCCCTCCCATGAAAGGCAATGACGCTCCCATCACCGCTGATGGTCGGGAAGATATTTTCAACGGTTGCTGAAGTCAATTTTACCGGTGTCTGCCATATTCCGTCTTTCCTTTCTATCACGTAGACATCCCGATACGTCTTATCCCCTTCATCCAGTCGTGCCATGTAGGTGATCTTACCGCCGTTATAATCGATGGAAGGGTAATAATCTCTTGTCAACCCGTCAGTGAGCTTAACCGGCACTCCCCATGTTCCGTCCTTTTCTTCTATGGAGTAGATGTTACGCTGTTCTCCCTCTCCCCCATGATACGTAATGCACGTTCCATCGAAATTGATATCGGGAAGAAAGTCGTCGAAATCGTTATCAGTGAGCTTGATGGGGTTACTCCACCTTCTCCCGTTCAGTGTGAGGAGGTAAATATCATTGTCTCCATCTTCGTCACTGTAGTAAACGATCCTCTTCCCGTCCCCGCTGATGGCAGGGACCTGGTCTGCAGCATAGTTATCGGTGAGTTTCACGGGTGAAACCAGGCAGCTTCACAAACTACCAGACTGAAAAAAAAGAAGAGAATAAGGAGAACAAATATTTTTATCATAGACATGTCTCTTTCTCTTGGTGGAAAACTTTATCTAATTATCACAAAATCACTTTGTAAACCACTGGTATGTGATATATTTATATCCGGAAATGTGGGGACACGGCGCGCCGTGCCCCTACACAGGGTTTTCCCTTGACAAAAAAACAGGAAAATTTTAAGGATTACTGATTAAATAAGTGAAAGGGGGGAGGGCAATGGAACAGGGAAAACAGATCGTTGTTGTAGCCGGTGCAACGGGGAGAACAGGAAAACTCATTGTGGAAGAACTGGTAGCCAGGGGTTACCAGGTGCGGGCAATGGTCCGGTCTGCTGCTCAGGCATACGTTCTGCAGCGGGAAGGAGTAGAACTGGCAGAAGGAGATCTCACTTCAGTCGACTCACTTGAGAAAATCATGGAAGGGGCACAATACCTCATCAGCGCCATCGGTTCGAAGAAGCCCTTCAATAAAGAGGAGAACAACCGGGTTGATAATATGGGAAACCAGACTGGCAAAAGGTGTGCGACACATGGTAGTTATCTCCTCCATCGGCGTGGGCAATAGCAGATACGCAATCAGTTTCTTCTTCAGGCTGCTCATGACCCCGGTTCTCAGGATGAAAGAAAAGTCTGAAGAGTTCATCCGGACATGTGGAATTAGCTACACTATTATCAGGCCTGGAGGTCTCGCAGACAAAGACCTTCCCGGAAAGACGGTATTCGGTGAAGGCGGAAAGATTTCAGGGTCGGTGAGCAGGAAGGAAATAGCCAGAGTGTGCGCAGATGCCCTCACCAATCCCGCGATGAAGAACAGGACCCTTGAAGTGGTCAATGATGCTACGGTGAAAGCAGAGCTGAAGCAGTACATCGTGGATATAAAATAGGCAGGCAATAGGCAGCAGGCAATAGTAATTGGGAATTCAGAATACAGAAGTCAGAATTCAGTAAGAATAGATATTCTGTATTCTGGCTCCTGACTCCTGAATTCATTTATTTTGTATGCAGATTACTTCAAACATCTTCCAGGTAGGGGGAGGTGATTTGACAAGCCGTGAGGATGCTGCTGTCTACCTGGTATGCTTTGGAGATGGCGCTGCCCTGATTGATGCAGGCTGTGGTTACCGTAATGACAGACTTGTTCAGAATGTCTCACAATGTCTGCCGGCATCAGCAAAAGTGGAGTATCTCTTCCTGACTCACTGCCACTTTGACCATGTGGGCGGGGCAGAGGCTCTCCGGCAGCAGTACGGGTGTAAAATTGTTGCTCATGAGTTGGATGCAGTGTATCTTGAAACAGGGAACAGTGAGATTACGGCAGCGCTGTGGTATGGAGAAATGATGATACCTTTTACGGTGGACTGCAAGATTACCACACCAGAACAGACCTTTCAGTTTGGCAGTGGAAAGGTGAAAGCACTCCACTGCCCGGGCCATTCACCGGGATCACTCATGTATATAACTGAGAGCGAAGGCAAAACAGTTCTCTTCGGACAGGACATCCACGGCCCCCTCAACCCGTCTCTCCTGTCCGACCGTGAGGACTACATCAAGTCGCTTGAGCGCTTAATGAACCTTGAGGCAGATATTCTGTGCGAAGGGCATTTTGGTATTTATCACGGGATGGAGAGGGTAAGAAAGTTTATCAATTCATTTATGTAAAACTTTACAAATTGGAGGTTAGTATATGAAATACCGTAATATTTATCTTGGCGTGATTTGCTCGCTATTTCTCATGCAGAGTGCTTACGCAGAAATGAAAGACAGAAAATTTACCCAGGTGGAGATCAAGAAAATGGCTGAAACGAAAGCGATTATTGAAACAAAGCTCGGGAATATAGAACTGAAGTTTTTCCCTGATGTCGCACCAATTCACGTAAACAATTTTATTGAGCTCGCTAAAAAAGGATTCTATGACAATACAACGTTCCACCGCGTAATCCCGGGATTCATGATTCAGGGCGGAGACCCCAATACAAAGTCGCCTGACCGGTCTAAACACGGAATGGGAGATCCTGGCTATAAGGTAAAGGCGGAGTTTAATGCTAAACAACACAGGAGGGGGATCCTTTCCATGGCCAGGGCTCAGGATCCGAACAGCGCCGGTTCTCAGTTTTTCATCTGCGTGGCAGATGCCCTGTTCCTCGACAGGCAATACACGGTATTCGGCGAGGTCGTTTCAGGGATGGACGTGGCTGACAAGATTGTAAGCCAGCCGAAGGACCGGATGGACAACCCCCTGGAACGGATTGAGATGAAGGTTAAAATTGTAGAGCCATAAGTGATTGTGCTAAAATAAAGATATGGTTTTTCAATCCGAAGTCCGCAATCTAAAATCCGCATTTCGAGATGTAAGGGGAG
>JAPLJA010000230.1 GCA_026388815.1 Pseudomonadota bacterium | reverse complement strand
GATACAAACGCTGAGGATGGTGTATGTCCAGACCGTCACGGTAATTCAATCCTCCATTCAGTAACCTGTTCTGTGGTGAAAGTATGTTGATGTAATTATCTTATTCTGATAATAAAACTATTAAACCTTGCCCGACAAGTCAACGTGAATTTAAGGAGGAGAGAAATGCAGAGTAAAACATTGCCCGAAGTCTGTTTTGAGTTGCTTTCAAGAGAGGTAAAGCTGGAGAAGATACCCGGCTTTGAAGACCTGGAGAATGTAAAGCTCCTGAACGGAGAAGAAGGGGGCGGGATAAAGATCTATAAGGGTGACAGGATTGACAAGGTGACCTTAGTGGATTTCAGGTTTAAGAGTGGAGCACCCATCCCCCACTATGATAACGCCATAAGTGTAGGTGCTGAAGTATTTCAGATACTGCCCGACCTATCATGCAAAATGCCGATCTGGGGTATCAACTCGATAATATTCAAGGATGGGAGATACTATTTTGATACTGATTTCTCTTTCGGGTTTGACCCTGTGATGGATTACGAGTTTGTCATGAAATACCTGGATCCCTTTAATGGGGTGTACAAAAAATTCTGCAGGCATCCTGATTTTAAGAGAGTTACCCTGGATGAAACCACAACGTGGGTGAGAACGTATATCTCGCCAGTCTTTGTTATTGCCGAAACCATAGTAGACAAGGTAGATACCGTATATGATCTCTGCGCTGAGTTCATTAAGCTCTGGGTTAGGATATGGAAGGATGCGGGAAAGGGGAATGAGGCGTTCAGGCAGACCCAGAAACAACGGATTTTTTCGCAGTACGCCGGGATGAAGGATACAGACAGGATGGGCAAGGTTCTCAGAAAGATTTACGGAGAAGAGACGTTTATGAAGTTCTTTAAGGCGATGGCGTGAAGATATAAGGGTTCAAGGATTCAAGAATTTGATGGTTCCAGTATTTTGTCAAGTATCAGAGCTTCAAAAAGTTACTATTCTCTTGATACTATGATGCCTTGATACTCTATTCCTTGTTGCCTGCCTTGTCGCTTGGGCCTGAACCTTTTATTGCTTCCTAACCGTAATCCTATATTATCAAAGCAATAAATCCTTGTTGTTTCCCATGTTCTTCAGATGCCGATGACAACATAGAGAATACCAACATATACTGCTGAGTTATAAGAACGCTGTACTGAAAACTGTTAGATTTGGGAGATAGTTGTTTTGCGTGTTGCGTTATCTGCAATTGCGAGAGAACTCTTTTTAAGTGTTTTCTGTAATTTTTCTGATTTTTTCTTGTAAAACTTAATCTGCTCCCCTAAAGATAATCTCTTAATATCTTTGTACTGTTTATCCCTGATCTTGCGCACCATTTCAACTGCTTTTACTGCCATGTGTTGTCACCTCCCTTGGTGAGTAAATGGAAATGGGCTTATAACCCATCTCTAGGTTAACGGCATTGAATTTTTGCACCTTTTCAAAATTAACGATGTGCTTGAAATTCCAACTGACCAGTAAATCTACACCAGCTGCTGTTGCAATGCAATGTGACGGGCATCGTTAAGATAATTCAATGCTAAAATATTACGCCTCAAATATGCGTTCGCTAATTCAATAGCTTCGGCAGTGAGTTCAATAATCTTATCTGTACATTTTCTGAACTCTACATAAATATGTTTTACTTCCTCCGGTGAGTCCTGAATTTCAGCATCAGTGAGTTCGGATAAAAACAGTAAAAAAGTCCCGGATTTAAAATCTCTCAGCAGTCCAAGGGACCATTCCTGAAACTCAGGGTCACAACAACCACCGATTACAGAAGTATCAACATAGATACGAGTCTTTTTCATCAGATTTAATCATAGCATAATATTAAATTGCAGATAACATTATTATCTCTAACGACATAAATTTTGCATGATATATACATAAAATATACATAAAATATTGTTGTCCACCAGTAGCAATAATATCATAATGTTTACCAGGAATACGCTCAAAATAGGGTTGACCAGCTTTTCATTAAATGTTTTACTCATCCATCAAATGCACCTAAAAGTTGCAGGGATGTTGATAGCAAAATGCTAATCTGATAAGAAGCCTATTAAACAACCATAGGGAAGTCAATAATGATGGGATAGTTTAGCAGGAGAAAAAGATGCGGAGAAAATCACTATTGGAAGTCTGTTTCGATACACAATATAAAATACATTATATACACATGGAGGTAGTAAAATTGAGTTTTTTATCATGCACCATGAATCTTGCATCTTTTTAGTATATGCGTAATATCAAGTTAATCATTCAGTACGACGGTACCAATTACCATGGCTGGCAGACCCAGAGCAATGCACCGAGCATCCAGAAGCTCATTGAGGGAAAATTGTCTACTGTCGTAAATCACAAAATCGTCCTCTACGGTTCAGGCAGGACAGATGCCGGTGTCCATGCGCTGGGTCAGGTTGCCAATTTCCTGACCGGTTCAAAGCTCAAACCAGATGTTATCAAAAGGGCTTTGAACAGCCTGCTTCCAGAGGATATCGTTATCAGGGAAGCAGAAGAGGTTGATGATAAGTTTCATGCCCGTTACCAGGCAAGGAGCAGGATTTACCAGTATTACATCTGGAATGACAGGACACCCTCGCCTTTTTTCAGGCGGTTCTCCTGGTTTGTTGCCTTCGGGCTTGACCTCGGAAAAATGCAGAAGGCAGCATTAATGCTTGTCGGCAGGCACGACTTTTCCTCCTTCCAGGGCGCAGATCGGATAGAAACCAGGTCAATAAGGGAAGTCTCGAGACTTGATATCCATAAGAGGAAAATGCTTATTCGCTTCACCATTGAGGCCAACTCATTCCTGAAGCACATGGTGAGAAATATTGTAGGGACACTGGTGGAAATAGGGAGGGGGAAGATGGATATTGAAGAGTTTAAAAAGGTGATAGAGGCAAAGGACCGGACAAAAGCAGGCCCGGCTGCCCCTGCTCACGGCCTGTTTTTACGGGAGGTGAAGTATTAAAATACAGGGTTCAAGGGTCATAGGGTCAAGGGTCGGGGGGTCAAGGGACTGAGGTTTATAGTTTGGGCGATGACAAGAGAATTCAGAATCCAGAAGTCAGAATTCAGAATCCGCCTAAGGCGGACTGACTCCTGAATTCTGTTTTTTACCATCCTATCCCAAGTCTCTCGGCGAGCATGGCAGGCAGCCCCGCCTTGATGATTTTCTCCTGGGCTGTTTTTATGTTGTAAGGGATTCTCTCGAGGATAAAATATTTTCTCTCTCTATCGTAGATACCAACGGCTGCATCAGGGTCCATGTCCCTCGGTTGCCCGACGCTTCCCACATTGATGATATAGCGGCGGTCATCTTCCAGACGTTGCTCTGTGTAGTTAACCTGAAAGACCATCCCCTTCTGGTCACGGGCAAACATCAGAGGAGTATGGGAATGGCCGATGAAGCATGCCTTCTGGGGAAAACTCTTGAATTCTTGCAGGGCATCAGCGGCACGGAACAGGTAATCCCAGTCTTCAGGAGAAGAAGGCGTCCCATGAACGAAGAGGAAGTCATCTCTTGTTATCGTCAGAGGCAACCGTACTAAGAATTTCTTCGAATCTTCTGTTACGGTGTCTGCGGTCCATTCAATGGCAGCCTTTGCTACTGGATTGAAGAACGAAGTATCGGTGAGCCCGATGGTTCCCCAGTCGTGATTGCCAGCGATAATCTGATCCGTTGTTTCCCTGATAAGGTCAATGCACTCGTTGGGGTCAGCTCCATAACCAACAATATCTCCCAGACAGATAATCTCCTTGATTCCTTCCCCGTTCAGGAAAGCAAGGACTGCCTGTAATGCCTCCAGGTTTCCATGGATGTCCGAGATAACGGCGAGCTTCATAGCTAAAAAAATAGTATCTTTCCGGGGGGAAGTAAAGGGATTTATACAGGAGGAAAAGGGAGAAACATTTGCAAAAGAAAAGCAGAGGATGTTTTCCTCTGCTTTTCTTGCTCAAACCCGTTTTTTAATCAGGAACGTGCTGTTCTCTGTTCTTACTTACCTTTTGATTCCTTTTGGTGTCGCACTCACCGGCCCATGCATCGAGCTGAATCCACTGGTGTCAATATCCTCCAGTTTATAGTAGCAGGTTTCTCCATTTACTAAATTGCCGTCTACATAATGGTACACAGTGCCCCTTGTACTCGTTCCTTCAGCCGGGATTAGCGCACCGTTGATCTTTATGTATTCTCCGTCTTCAAGTTTTGCACGGTAGACATTGAAACCAGCATTGTCAATCTCAGATTCTGTCTTCCAGGTAAGAATAACCTTCCTATGAGCTGGCGTAGCGGTAAATGATGAAAGTTCAATTACTGTGGCACAGTCTCCATGGCAAGAATTGTTGGTACAATTATAACGACCCGCTGTCTTATGTCCGTCAGGCCAATAACAGGGGAAAGGCCCAAACAACGGAGGGCTTGGCGTCTGAGATGAATGGCAATTTGCACAATTTGCAGTTGGTACGGGTGTCCAATCGGGGTCAGTATGGCAATAAACAGCACAATAACTGCTGCCACCTGCAAAAGTTTTATGCTGATAGTGCCATGAAGTGTTTGCTGTACTATATACAAAATTGTACAAAGGCTTGGAGTAAGTTTGATGGCATTGCCAGCAGGTCGAATTATTATCCACCGTGGACCAGGCATGCGATTGTGTGGCAAAAACGCACAAACAGCCGATTAAAATTGTTAAGACTAGTAATACTTTTTTCATTTTCCCCTCCCGGTTCTATAATATGAAACCTTAACGCATTACTGTGTTATTTAACCGGATTATAATTCTGCGTTTTTCGTTTGTCAAGCTAAGAATTATATATTTTATATAGGGTCGTACAATTTGATGAGGAATGGATAAATGGAGTAAAAGTATTAAAAAAGAGAAATACTGGAGTTGCTCATTTACTGTTTAAGTAGTTAAAAACTGTTTGCTTTTTTCAGGGTGAGCACATAGAATTAAAAAATTCCACTGGATATGAGGTGATGGCATTGAGCGAGAAGGAGATAAAAAGGTTGCGGGAAAAGATTGATCAGATTGATAACCAGCTCCTGGATCTCTTAAATGAGCGGGCTAAACTGGTGCTCAAGGTAGGCAGGATAAAGCAGGCCGGCAACTACGATTTCCACATGCTGGATCGGGAGTATGAAATCTATGAGCGTCTGGTGAAACGCAACTCTGGCCCGTTCCCGACAGAAGCGATACGTGATGTATTCCGGGAGATCCTCTCCGCCTCTCTCTCCATGGAAAAGCTCCTGAAGGTGGTGTATCTCGGGCCGGAGGCAACTTTCTGCCACATCGCTTCTATTCAGCAGTTCGGTCACTCTGCGGGATTCTTCCAGGCGAAGGGAATAGCAGATATTTTTGATGAAGTGGAGAGAGGACGGATGGACTACGGGGTGGTCCCCATTGAGAACTCTACGGAGGGAGTGATAAACCTGACCCTTGACCTGTTCATTGATTCCTCTTTGAAGATCTGTGCTGAAGTTCTGCTCCAGGTTTCACATCACCTGCTTTCCCGGAGCGGCAAGATTGAGGATATCAAGCGGATCTACTCGCATCCCCAGGCAATTGCTCAGTGCAGCAACTGGCTTTCCAAGAATCTCCCTCACGTCCAGCTAAAGGAAGTGTTCAGTACAGCCAAGGCGGCACAGCATGCAGCCGAGGATGAGAATGTAGCAGCTATTGCCAGTGAATTTGCCGCCAAGTACTATCGCCTGAAGGCGGTGCGGAAGAGTATCGAGGATATCGCACAGAATTTCACCAAATTCTGGGTGATCGGCACAAAATCGCCGGGGCGCACCGGGGATGACAAGACATCAATCATGTGTTCACTCAAGGATGGGGTAGGTGCTCTCTATCATATGCTTGAGCCCTTTGCCGGCCAGGGCATCAATTTGACCAAGATTGAATCGAGGCCTTTCAAGAAAAGACCCTGGGAATATGTCTTCTTTATTGATATCGAAGGCCATGCGCAGGATAAAAATGTTTCTGCAGCCCTGGAGGAAATGAAAGAAAAAACACAGTTTCTGAAAGTGCTGGGCTCTTATCCCAGGAGCAAGCTCAGCGAGAAGACCATTCTTCAGATACCCCTTGCAGAAGACAGCAGAAAATGAAGCGGTTAGTTGTTGAGGAAATCGAAAAGCTGCCCGCCTATATTCCAGGGAAGCCTATTGAGGAAGTGCAGAGGGAGTTCGGGATTGCAGATGTTGTAAAACTTGCGTCTAACGAGAACCCTCTCGGTCCGTCACCAAAGGCCATAACTGCCATTACTTCTTCCCTCTCAAATCTCAACCGGTACCCCGACAGCGGCGGATACTACCTGAAAGAGAAACTGGCAGCAAAGCGGAACGTTACGATGGAAAACATCATCCTGGGGAACGGATCTGATGAAGTTCTTCAGATGATTGTCCGCACCTTCCTTTCCCCTGGAGAAGAGGTGATCATGGGAACCCCGACCTTTGCCTTCTATGAGATTATTGTGGGTGCAGCGCGGGGCAGAGCGGTCCTTGTTCCCCTTAAGAATTTTACGTATGATCTTGCCCTGATGAGTGAGAAGGTCACCCCTGCAACCAAGATCGTCATCATCACCAATCCCAACAGCCCCACCGGCACCATGATTGGGAAAAGAGATTTTGACGGGTTTCTGAACGCCATCCCTGATGATATGATCGTGGTTGTGGATGAGGCATATGCGGAGTATGTCCAGAGCAACGATTTCCCTGACACACGTAGTTACCTGAATGCAGGGAAAAACATGATCATCCTCCGAACCTTTTCCAAGATCTATGGTCTGGCTGGCCTGAGGATCGGGTATGGTATAAGCAGCGGAAAGCTGATCAGCTACCTTGAAAAAACCCGCGAGCCGTTCAATACCAGTTCCTTGGCCCAGGCTGGTGCCCTGGCTGCCCTGGATGATGAAGAGCATGTGGAAAAAACGAGGAGGAACAACCAGGAAGGTCTACGCTACCTCTATGCGGAACTCGGCCGTCTCGGGCTAGAATATCTGCCAACAGAGGCAAATTTTTTTTTGGTGAATGTAAAAAGGGACTGTCAGCGGGTGCATCGGGCATTACTTGGGGAAGGGGTGATTATCCGTCCCATGGACAGTTACGGACTCAATGACTATATCCGGGTTACGGTAGGTCTGCCGGAGGAGAACAAGAGGTTTATCCAGACATTAGAGAAAGTAATAAATAAAAGGGTTCAAGGGTTCAAGGATTCAAGGGTTCAAGGGAATGCGGAATAAAATATGATTGTCATTTTGCGGCATGGCCATACGCAAGAGGAATTTGAAAAGATCACAAAGAGGATCGAGGACCTCGGTCTTACTCCGCATATTTCAAAGGGGAAGGAACGCACCATCATCGGCGTCGTGGGCGAGGATGCGATTGCTCACAGGGAACAGCTGGAACTGCTCCCCGGTGTAGAGAAGATTATTCCGATCCTTCAGCCTTATAAGCTGGTGAACAGAGAGTTCAAGGATACTGATACCATCGTAGAGGTGGACGGAGTCAGAATCGGGGGCAATGAGATTCAGGTGATTGCAGGGCCCTGCTCAGTTGAGGGGAGAGAGATGCTCCTGACCGTTGCGCGGAATATAAAGGGAGCAGGGGCGAAACTGCTCAGGGGAGGAGCCTTCAAGCCGAGGACTTCGCCCTATACGTTTCAGGGGCTAGGTGAAGAGGCGCTTCTATACCTGGCTGAGGCGAAGAAAGAGACCGGTCTCCCCATTGTAACGGAGCTGATGGACCCGAGGGATGCGGAACTGGTGTACAAGTATGCCGATGTCATCCAGATTGGTGCCCGGAACATGCAGAACTTCCGGCTGCTCAAAGAGGTGGGGGGCATGAATAAGCCGGTGCTCCTCAAGCGCGGGATCAGCGCGACCATTATGGAATTCCTGATGTCAGCTGAATATATCCTTTCTCAGGGCAACCAGAAGGTGATCTTCTGTGAGCGGGGGATTCGGACGTTTGAGACTGAGACCAGGAACACCCTGGACTTGAGTGCTGTACCGGTACTCAAGAAACTGAGCCACCTGCCGGTTATCATCGATCCCAGTCACGGAGTGGGAAGGTGGGATCTGATTGATTCCATGTCAAAGGCTGCCGTTGCTGCAGGCGCAGATGGATTGATGATCGAAGTTCACCCCACTCCTGAAGATGCCTTATCTGACGGCCCACAGTCATTACGGCCTGAGCGTTTTGCCAAACTCATGGAGGAAATCAGGGCAGTAGCCAGGGCGGTGGGGAGAAGCATATAAGAAAATGCGGAATGCGGAGTGCGGAATAAAAGAAACAATTTTTATCGCAGGAGCGGCCTCCGGCCTGCGGTCTTTTGTAGGGGCGAACCGATGTGTTCGCCCAAGGAAGGAATATAGTGGATTTTCTTTTTAAGCGGATGGCAATTGTTGGCTTGGGGCTTATCGGTGGTTCCCTTGCCCGCATTGCAAGGGAAAAGAGGATAGCTGAGCAGATCGTCGGCCTCGGAAGAAGCCGGGAGACCCTGGAGCTGGCGTTGGCGGCCGGGAGCATTGACGAATACAGCCTTGACCTTAAACAGGGATCAGGCAATGCGGACATCGTGGTGATTGCAACGCCGGTTGGGGTTGTTGTTGACGCAGTGAGAGAGATTGCAGGTTCCCTTAAACCCGGCACTATCATTACTGATGTCGGGAGTGTTAAGAAGAAGATTGTGGAAGAGGTTGAATCCTTTCTCCCCTCTCACCTCTATTTTGTCGGTGCGCACCCGATTGCCGGCACAGAAAATTCCGGGTTTCAGGCCTCGTTTGCACAGCTCTTTCAGGGGGCACGGTGCGTTTTTACTCCGACCGAACGGACGAATGCTCCTGCCGCGGCAAAGGTGAAGGAGTTATGGGAGCAGGCAGGGTGCGATGTGATCCTGATGGAGGCTGAAAAGCATGATCGCATCTTTGCCGCTGTAAGTCACCTTCCCCACCTCATAGCGTATAGCCTGGTCAATACCGTGATTGATGCTGAGGAGAAAGAGGGAGGGCTGGTGAACTTCTCTGCCGGAGGGTTCAAGGACTTTACCAGGATTGCAGCCAGCCATCCAGTGATGTGGAGAGATATTTTCTTCATGAATAAAGAAAACATACTCCCTTTGATTGACCATTTTACAAAGGTGCTGGAGGAGCTCAAGTCGTATATTGTACAAGAGGATTCCGAACAGCTTACTGCTGTATTGGATAAGTCCCGCAGGTTCAGGAGGAAGATCAACTGATCGAATGCGGAATGCAGAGTAAAAAATCTACCGCGCAAAGCGCGGCCTTCGGTCTATAAAACGTTTGGTCGTTCCTACGATAGAATTTACCGCAGGAGCGGCCTCCGGCCTGACGGCCTGCGGTCTTTTGTAGGGGCGAACCTGTGTGTTCGCCCAATGAGTGTTCCAATTCTAAGTGATGTTTGAAAAGGTTTTAGACAGTGGTAATAGAGCCACCAACAGAAAAGATCAAGGTTAGCAAAGCAGGCAGCCTGAGAGGAGAGATAACCCTTCCCGGGGACAAGTCCATCTCCCACCGGGCAGTTATCATAGGTGCGCTGGCAAAAGGCAAGGTGCGAATCAGTGGCCTCTCCTCCGGCGAAGACAACCAGAGGACGATCACTGCATTCAAACAGATGGGTGTTGATATTGCGAGGGAAAGGGACGGGGATCTCAGGATACAGGGGAAAGGGCTTTTTGCGCTCAAGGAGCCTGCCCAGGTAATTGATGCGGGAAACTCAGGGACTACCATGCGGCTCTTGACCGGCCTCCTGAGCGGCCAGAAATTCTTTTCCATCCTGTCCGGTGACACCTCCCTGAATCAGCGTCCGATGAAGAGGGTCATCGAGCCCCTGAGCATGATGGGCGCCCAGATCTGGGGAAGGGGAGGCGGCAATTTTGCTCCCCTCGCCATAACCGGCAGGAATCTTAAGGCAATCCGGTATGAGCTTCCGGTTGCCAGTGCCCAGGTAAAATCAGCGGTCATCTTAGCCGGGCTCTACGCTGAGGGTATTACGGAGGTAAAAGAGCCGTCTTTTACCCGCGATCATACCGAGCGGATGCTGGCCTATTTTGGTGTTGACCTGGAAAGAGAGAGGAATGCTGTCAGGGTACAGGGCGGAAGGGAATGGGAGGGGAAAGAGGTTATCGTTCCTGGAGACATATCTTCTGCTGCCTTTTTTATTGTAGCGGCAACCATTATCCCTCATTCGGAAATCACCATCAGGGGGACAGGGATGAATCCTGCCCGTACCGGTTTCCTCGAGATATTGCGGCAGATGGGGGCGTCCATTGAGATAGCGAACAAGCGGGAAGTTTCAGGAGAGCCGGTTGCCGATATCGTGGTCAGGTCGAGCAGGCTTCAGGGGAGAGAAATCAGGGGAGAGATGATCCCCAAGGCTATTGATGAGATCCCCATCCTCGCCATTGCTGCCACCTGTGCTGAAGGCGAGACGGTTATCCGTGATGCGGGCGAGCTCAGAGTGAAGGAGACTGACCGGATTAAGGCAATCGTGAGCGAACTGAGGAGGTTCGGGGTCAGCTCAAGGGGACCCGTTGCCTGAGCTATGGAGACCACCGGATGGCCATGTCCCTCATCATAGCCGGCCTTGTCTCTGAGGGTGAGACAGTAGTTGATGGCACTGAGTGTATCCGTACTTCCTTTCCCCAGTTCATGGAAACACTCAAGGCAATTATGAATTAAGAATGAAGAATGAAGAATGAAGAGTGAAGAGTGAGAGAGTGAATAAAAAACTTATTATAACCGTTGACGGGCCTGCCGGAGCGGGTAAGAGTACTGTCAGTAAGATTCTATCTGAGAGACTTGATTATATCTATATTAATACCGGTGCCATGTACCGGGTCGTAGCTCTGGAGAGCAAGCGGAGAAATGTCGATCCCGGCGATGAAACAGGCCTGGCTCAGATCTGTTCTGGACTTGACATCAGCTTTGGCAGGAAGGATGGGAACCTCAGGGTTTTTTCTCATGGAGAGGATGTGACTGAGGAAATCAACACGCCGGAAATGAGTCTCCGGGCTTCCAGGGTCTCTGCCCAAAGGGTGGTGCGAAATGCCATGGCAGAACTGCAGCGGAACATGGGGAGGGGAGGGGGCGTCATTCTGGAAGGAAGGGATGCAGGGACCGTGATCTTCCCCCAGGCTCATGTTAAGTTCTATCTGGATGCTGCCCTCGAGGAACGGGGGAAGAGAAGATATAAGGAGATTGCGGCCCGTAACCAGAAAGTCGAGCTGGACCAGGTGATACAGGAGACAGAAAAAAGGGACTTCGACGACAGCCACCGTGCGCTTGCTCCTCTGAGAATGGCAGAGGATGCAGTGCTCGTTGATTCTTCAGAGTTGACAGTAGAGGAAGTTATCGCTATGATGATACAAATAATACATACTCGGTATCCTTCCCTTCTGAATAATTAAGAGCGAGGAGGTAACATCCTGAATGGAAGCCGGGAGGAATACAGATGTGCGTTATCAAAAGGGAAGTGAAAGACTTTCAAAATATACGAAGGAGGTTTTAGCAGAAAACGTGATGGAGAAAGAAGATTTTAGTAAAGCCTTTGCTGAAAGCCTGAATGCCCTGCAGGAAGGGGAGATCGTAAAGGGTCAGGTGATCAAAATTACCCCTGAATTTGTGATTGTGGATGTAGGCTACAAATCAGAGGGGCAGATCCACATCCAGGAGTTCCTGGATGATCAGGGAAATATAACGATTAAGGTAGGTGATAAACTCGACGTCCTCCTGGAGCGGTGGGAGGATGAAGACGGGCTGGTAATCCTCTCGAAAGAGAAGGCTGATCAGGCACGGATCTGGGATGATGTCAGCCAGGCCTATGAGAAAGATAGCTCCATTGAGGGAGTGATCAAATGCCGGGTGAAAGGCGGTTTTTCCGTAGACGTTGGTCTATCTGCCTTTCTGCCAGGCTCCCAGGTGGACCTCCATCCTGTAAAGAACCTGGACAGGATGATCGGCAAGACGTACAAGTTCAAGGTTCTGAAGTACAACCGCAAGCGGGGAAATATTGTTCTTTCCCGCCGTTCCATCCTTGAGAAAGAGAGGGAGGTTTTAAGGAAGGAGACCTTGAGCGGAATTGAGATCGGCCAGATCGTGGAAGGAATCGTAAAGAATATCACCGACTATGGCGTATTCATTGATCTGGGCGGGATAGATGGCCTCCTGCATATTACCGATATTTCCTGGGGCAGGGTGAATGATCCTGGTGATGTCTTCAAACTGGGGGAAAAGGTTAAAGTTAAGGTTTTAAGTTTTGACCGGCAGACTGAACGGGTATCGCTCGGTTTCAAACAGCTCAAGCCCGATCCCTGGGATGAGGTGAAGGATAAGTATCCACTCAACTCCAAGGTGAGGGGAAAGGTGATAAGCCTGACCAATTACGGAGCCTTTGTGGAGATTGAGGAAGGCATCGAAGGGTTGATCCATGTTTCAGAAATGTCATGGACGAAAAAAATCAAACATCCCTCGCAGCTGCTCGCGATGGGTGACGTGCTTGAGGCACAGGTCCTTAATGTTGACGGCGAGCGAAGGAGGATTTCCCTCGGGATCAAGCACCTGGAACCCAATCCCTGGTCAGTCCTGGAAGAAAAATATCCGGTATGGACGATCATTGAAGGGAGGGTGAAGAACCTGACGGATTTCGGCCTCTTCATCGGGGTCGAAGAGGGAATTGATGGTCTGGTCCACATCTCCGACATCTCCTGGACCCAGAGGATCAAGCACCCTGGCGAAGTCTTCAAAAAGGGCGACCTGGTCAAGGCGATAGTCCTGAATATTGACAAGGAACAGGAGCGGTTCTCGCTCGGGATAAAGCAGCTTGAGCCGGATCCCTGGGAGGGTATCAACAAAAGATACCGCAAGGGACAGGCAGTGAGCGGCACCGTTACGAGTGTCACCAGTTTCGGAATATTCCTGGAACTGGAAAAGGGTATTGAGGGATTGATCCATGTTTCGGAAATAGAGATCAAGAAAGGCGAGGAACTCCCTGCGATTGCCAAAGTAGGCGATCAGCTTTCAGCCGTCATTACCAATATTGACAGGAAAGAGAGAAAGATAGGCCTGAGCATCAAGGAGTACAAGAAGCACATGGAAAAGACAGAGGTGGAGGAATACCTTGCTCAACAGGAGAGTGGTACCTCAACCCTGGGCGATATTATGAATGAACAGAAAGGTTCTGAAAGAGGAGTGCAGGCGGCGTCACCGGAGAACGAAAAAACCTCTGAGCGTAGTGAAGACCCCGTCAAAGAAGGCGAGGAGGAGATTTGAGAAAACATCCTGTACTCTTCGGCCTGCTCATTTTGGCTGGAATCTTCCTGGGTTTTTTCCTTTTGACCTATACCCTTTCCTCTCTGGGCGGCGGCGGGGTTGACCTGCCCGGGAGAGATAAGATTGGCGTAGTCGAGGTAAAAGGCGTTATTATGGAATCCAGGCCTATCGTTGATCAGCTTATCAAATTCAAGAAGAACAGGAGCGTCAGGGGTATCGTCCTCCGTATTGATTCCCCGGGAGGAGGAGTGGCTCCTGCCCAGGAGATCTACGAGGAGATAGGAAAAATAAAGAAGGTGAAGAGGGTGGTAGCCTCCATGGAATCAGTAGGTGCCTCTGGAGGCTACTACATAGCCTGTGCAGCAGACAGGATTGTAGCTAATCCCGGCACGATTACCGGCAGTATCGGGGTGATTACAGAGTTTGTGAACGTCGAGCAG
>JAPLJA010000142.1 GCA_026388815.1 Pseudomonadota bacterium | reverse complement strand
ATGCCTATGCATTTGTGGAGAAGAAGAGATAAAACAGCTTTCAGCTCTCAGCCGTCAGCGATCAGCCAATTGAAAAAGCTGAATGCTGATAGCTGATAGCTTTAAAGGGGCCAGCGGGATAGGGCATTCAGTGAAAGGGGTGACGTGCAACCCTTTTCAAGATAGTGATTGCCTGCTGCTGCAATCATGGCAGCGTTGTCCGTGCAGAGGCTTGAAGGGGGAATTAATATGGCGATTCCTTCTCTATCTCCCCTTTCCTGCATTTTTTTCCTCAGGCGCGAGTTGGCAGCCACTCCGCCAGACACCACAATTGAATGATAATCGAGGCTCTCTGCTGCCCGGAATGTTTTTTCTACCAGGACATCTACCACCGCCTCCTGAAAACTTGCAACAATATCCGGTATCTCATCTCGCTGGGGGGGCGAAGGACGCGAAATGAGGTGATTGAGGACTGCTGTCTTCAAGCCACTGAAACTGAAATCAAAGGAATATTTGGTATTGAGGGCTCGCGGGAACGGGAAAGCATCTGCCCTTCCTTCCCGCGACAGCCTATCAATTACCCCACCGCCCGGATATCCCAGGTTGAGCAGCTTTGCAACTTTGTCAAAGGCCTCTCCTGCCGCATCATCCCTGGTGGCACCCAATAACCGGTACCTTCCCCATTCCTTTACTTCGTAGAGTGATGTATGTCCTCCGGACACCACCAGGGCTATAAAAGGAAATTCCGGGACACTGTTTTCTAAAATAACTGCCGAGATATGACCCTCGAGGTGATTTACGCCGATCATCGGTAACCCGCAGACATACGCAATCGCCTTGGCTACCGAGATGCCAACCAGGAGTGAACCAACCAGCCCTGGCCCCTGGGTAACTGCAATCCCCTGGATGTCATGCAATGGAATACCGGCTGTCCCGAGGGCTTCCCTGATAACCGGGGTCATGGTTTCCAGATGCTTACGGGAAGCGATCTCCGGTACCACACCTCCGTATTTCTCATGGAAGGGTATCTGTGATGCCACCACAGAGGAAAGAATCTCCTTCCCGTTTCTCACTACAGCCGCAGCAGTTTCGTCACAGGACGACTCAATTCCCAAAACTAACATTGGTATTTCCTTTTGCCTCCTTTTACCGAGCTGTCAGCGATCAGCGTTCGGAAAAATCTACCGCAGGAGCGGCCTTCGGTCTTTATTATATCGCATATCCCTCAGGTGCTACTGGCAGGGTAAAACTGAAACAACTGCCTTTATCAGTGCAGCTGTTAACCCAGATCTTACCTCCATGAGCCTCGACAATGGATCGTGCTATGTAGAGGCCCAGACCGGTCCCCTGGATGGTCGTCCCTTTCACCTTCTTATATTTATCGAAGATAACGTGTATAAATTCCTCCGGGATACCGATACCCGTATCTTCCACATCAATCCTGACAAACTGGCCTTCTCTCACAGCACGCAGGATAATCTTTCCATTCCGTGAGGTAAATTTTGCTGCATTCTCAATGAGGTTGCCCAGCACCCTCTCAAGCTGTACTTTATCGACGCGCACGAATGGCAGGTCATCAGGGATCACCATAGCGAACTTGATTTCCTTATCCCTCCTGTAGAGGTCAATGAGAGGAAAATATTTTTTCACCAGTTCCTGTAATGATACGGGAGTAAATTCCAGCTCCAGTTTTCCACCTTCTATCTTTGAGGCGCTGAGGAAATTTTCTATCAGGTTCATGATTTTCTCACCACTGCTGTGGATGATCTGAACTGCCTCCATCATCCGCTTATCAATTATACCCAGCTTCCCCTGGAGGATGCGTGCTGAGAACCCCAGTATCGGCACAAGAGGATTCTTCAGATCGTGGGTTACGGAAGATACAAAATCCTTTTTCATCTGATCCAGGGTCTTTTCTTCCGTGATATCCCGGAAGGTCACTACCCCGCCCAACATGTTGCCTTCTTCACTCCTGATTAATTCTACATTAACGGATACAGGTATCTCTCTGCCCGCCTTGCTGATCAGAGAAGTCTCGTGTATCGTCTTCCCTGCTCCATCATTAACAGAATTTGATGCCGCATTCTCCATAAGGAATGAGAAGTTCTCGAATACTGACGAAAAGCTTTTCCCTGCCACCACAGCATGCTTGAACCCCGTAATCCTCTCTGCTGCCCGGTTAAATATGGTAATCCTGCCTTCACGGTCAAAAACGAAAATACCTTCTCCCACGGACTGAATAATATTCTCCAGCCTGCCTTTCTGGCGCAATATTTTCTTCACCATGGTGTCAAATGAATCCATCAGGCGGACGATCTCTTCGCTCCCCCGCCTCTTCATCTTTAAATCAACTTCTTTACCAGCCTCATAATCTCCCCTTTCTACCCTTTCCGCCATCATAACCAAATCCTTTATGGGTTCAGTAAGACTACGGGCCAGGAGATAAGAAATCAGGAGTGCAACCGCCATGCCCCCTGCGGTCAAACCGAGAAAAAAACGCACGATCTGCTGCTTCATGCCCTCGTATTTGTCTTCAAGAATTCCAACCCCTAAGGTACCAATGATCTTGTCGTCGATATCAAGGATGGGTTCATAGGCGGTGATGTACCAGGCGTCCACGCTCCAGGCACGTTTCAGCCATAATTTCCCCTTCTGGATGACATCGCTGTACACTTCAGGGTCAATCCTTGTACTCACTGCCCTGCTCCCGCTTTCATTCAGGACGTTCGTGGATATCCTGATACCTCCTTGAGAAATACTGGCGATACCAACGTTCTTCCCATCATACTTCTCACCTCTGAAGACCAGCCTTACCATCCTATCCACGAGATCATAATTTTCATTAAGTATGATTCCGCCGAGTACCAGGCCCCTGATCTTCCTCTTTTCATCTCTGACCGGCGCTATAGCTCTCATCACCATGCCGGAACCGGCATCCTCATTCGGGTCTTTCTGCATAGAAGCGTTCCCCGAGTTGCGGATGCCCCTCTTCCCTATCCTTGTTCCTTCTCTCCTCAGTTCTCCAGGAGAAAGGATCTGTACGGCAGAATAACTTTCGCCAGCAAGGCCTCTCTTTACCATCTGGTCATGGGAGAGCGAGTCTCCATACCAGAGTGGGTTATTCGCCCTGAAAAATACATTGCCCTTTTCATCCACGATCATGAGTACATCTAATCTATCCCGTTTCTGGGCTGCGATGAGATTTCCTGTGATCAGGCTGGGATCCGGTGTATCCAGTGCAGTCACAACGGACTGATCTTGAGCGAGGTAGTTCACTCTTAATGTAAGTTCTCTCCCATAGTCATGATAAACATCAGAAGCAACAAGGAGATCGGACCGCACCCTTCTCTCGGCCTCTTTCACTACCTGGGCTGCAATGAAATATCTACCAATCAATGCAGAGGACACCCCTACAAAGAGAACAATGGCGACAAAACTGATCGTAAGCTGGTCTCTCAATTTCATACGAAATAGCGTAATTGTAATGTATCTCCCGGGAGAAGTCTAATCAAAATTCGCTCGCGACAGATATCCGCAAAATACTTTCATTTGGCTGTTGACAGCTACCATGCTCTGAGATATGAAACGAAGAGATGGATTTTAAGGTGGATTTCCTCATCATTGGAAGCGGCATTGCCGGCCTTACCTACGCACTTAAGGTGGCTCCTTACGGGAGCGTTGCCATTGTCACCAAGAAGGACCGAAGCGAATCCAGCACAAACTATGCCCAGGGCGGGATTGCCGCAGTTACCAGCGCAAGTGACTCGTTTGACTTTCACGTTCAGGATACCTTAACAGCAGGTGATGGCCTGTGTCACCGGGACGTAGTGCAGATGGTGATCCGCAACGCCCCTGAGAGAATCAAGGAACTCATGGACTGGGGTGTACAATTTTCCACCAGAGGGGATGACGATAAGGTTTCATTCGATCTTGGACGTGAAGGAGGACACTCCCGCAGGCGGATCGTCCATGCCCAGGACTTAACAGGCCAGGAGGTCGAGAGAGTACTGTCCCAGAAGGTCGAATCTATTCCAGGGCTCAAGATCTACGAACATTTCATCGCCATTGATCTCATCACCAGGAAAAAACTGGGCGGCAAGGAAGGTTCGGGAAAAGGAGAGAAGGACGTCTGTTATGGTGCGTATGTACTGGACACGAAGAATCACCAGGTGCATACCTTCACCTCCCAGGTCACGCTCCTTTCTACCGGAGGCACGGGAAAGGTGTATCTCTACACCAGCAATCCTGACATCTCAACAGGCGACGGCATTGCCATTGCTTACCGGGCAGGCGCTAATATCGCCAATATGGAGTTCATCCAGTTCCATCCAACCTGCCTCTACCATCCGGAGGCCAAAAACTTTCTCATCTCCGAGGCAGTGCGCGGTGAAGGCGGCGTCCTCAGGTTGAAGGACGGAACCCCTTTTATGGAGAAGTATCATCACTTGAAAGACCTCGCACCCCGTGATGCCGTGGCAAGGGCGATAGACGCTGAGCTCAAGAGGAGCGGAGATGATTATGTCCTGCTGGACATCACTCACCGGGACCCTGATTTCATCAAAAATAGATTCCCTAACATTTACAGGACCTGCCTCTCCTTTGATATTGATATGACCCTGATGCCCATACCGGTAGTCCCGGCTGCGCATTACCTCTGCGGAGGAGTTCTTACTGACAAAAACGGGGCGACCACGTTAGAAAGGCTTTTTGCCTGCGGAGAGGTGGCATGTACCGGCCTGCACGGGGCAAACCGGCTTGCGAGTAACTCCCTCCTTGAAGCGTTAGTCTATGCCCACCGGGCAGCTCAGACTTCCATCGAAGCAATCAAGAAAAGGAACACGCTCCCCGTCTCCCTGCCCCCCTGGGATACAGGCAAAGCAGTTGATAGCGACGAATCGGTGGTTGTCTCCCATAACTGGGATGAAATCAGGAGGCTCATGTGGAACTATGTGGGGATTGTCCGTTCGAACAAGCGGCTGGCCCGGGCCAAGAGAAGAATTAAACTCTTGCGGAATGAGATTAACGAGTATTACTGGGATTTCATCATTACCAGCGACCTGATTGAACTGAGGAATATCGCAACGGTAGCAGAGCTCATCATTGAATGCGCCATCAAGCGGAAGGAGAGCAGAGGGCTGCATTTCAATATTGATTACCCCGAAAAAGGCGGGAAAAAATGCGAAAGAGATACCCTGGTGAGAAGGCAGAAGAGGTAGCCTACTCTTTGATTCCTATCAAGGCACCGAACCTTCCCGTCTTCCCTTTATCCTTCCGATGAGAAAATAATAATTGATTCTGGCAGGAGGTGCACAGACCGGCTACTTCGATGTTCTCAGCGCGGATCCCCACCTCCAGCAACTGTCTCCGGTTTGCCTCCCACAGATCGAGATATTGCTTACCGTTCCTCTCCGTGATTAACTGTTCTCCAGAAGAAAAACCTTTTGTAAATAGAGATGAAACCCTCTCATCCACTTCATAACAACAAGGCCCGATGCCCGGGCCAATCCCGACCAGAATGCGTGCCGGATCGGAGTTGTACCTGCTAACGATAACCTCCGCTGTCTTCGCAGCTATCTCCTTCACTGTTCCTCTCCATCCTGCATGAGCAATACCGATTACTTTCTGCACTGGGTCAAAGAACAAAACAGGAATGCAGTCAGCAACCCTTACCATTAAGACCGGGCCAGGAACTTTAGTAATCATGGCATCCGCTTCCTCATGGTAATGTGAAAAAGGGCCCTTTGCCTCATCTTTTTCCGTCACCTCAATTACCCTGTCTCCGTGGACCTGTTTGCACGTCGCGAAAGAATCAAGTTCTATTCCGAGGGCCTTGCTCACCAACTGATAGTTCCTGACAACGCACTCCCGTACATCCCCGACATTCAGACCTAAATTGAGGCTCTCGAAGGGGGGAAGACTTTCTCCTCCAACCCGGGTAGTAATGGCATGGAGAGCACCTGTCTCCTTTGCCAACAGGTCAAATGATAGCAAGGTGATCCCTGCTCTTACATATTCATGCACTATGTGCTAACACCCTTCTTAAGTTCTGAGACCTCTGAAAAACAGGGTTTCTCGTTGCTCAACAACATTTTTTCGACAATCCTAAATCTCGCTTCACTGCAAATTCGAAACTCGCTTCCGCTCAGACAGCCGAATTTGCGGCCATTCCGCTCGATAAGAATTGTTACCGAAAAAATCTTCAATTCGCACTCGCAACCCGGTTTTTGACTTTTCAGAGAACTCGTTCATGTTGCTTGACATTTACTGTTTTTTCGTTGAAATTGCAACTGAAGGAATCAAAATGGGATTTTTATTCCCCGAAATGGGAAAAAGAATTATACTGATTTAAGGCGACCCAAGAAACTGATGGTGCACACCAGCACAATTCCCCTTGCCATTCTGAGAGATAACCTGCCAAGAATACTTCAGAGAAAGCGAGTTGTTCTTCACTCTCAGGAATTAACACCCGCTTCAGTACTTGTCCCCCTGTTTGAAAAGGAAGGTAACACTCATCTCCTCCTGATCAAACGTTCAAGATACATGCAATACCACCCGTACCAGATCTCTTTCCCCGGAGGAAGACTGGAAGATACTGATGGTGATGTGATGGGAACTGCGCTTCGTGAAGCCTTTGAAGAGATCGGAGTTGCGCAGGGGAGCGTTGAGGTATTAGGACTCCTCGATGACTACGTCTCCATCAGCGACTTCCGGATTACCCCTGTTGTCGGTATCATCCCCTACCCCTACCCATTTACGATTAACCCCAGGGAGGTGGAGATGCTCGTGGAAGTCCCCTTGTCAACCCTCCTCCCCCAGAGAAAGGAAAAGGTCCTTACGCTCCAGGGAAAGAAGAGGCATACCTACATCTTCATCTCAGGCCCGTTCACAATCTGGGGTGTCACTGCCCGGATGATCAAAGACTTCCTGGACCTTCTGAAAAAAGAGTTATTGTAGGGGCGCCGCTTGCTGCGCCCATCGTAGAGGCCGTGCGCACCTCCTTGACCTAACAGTAGCCCGGAAAGCCAACCCGTGTCGCCGGTTTCATCATGGAGATTGTCCGCTCAGGGTTAAAGAGGGCAAGCTTCTGGGCAAGGGCCGGCTTCTCCTTTTTGATCCGGTCAAGATGAGGCTGCATCCCCCGCATGATGTGACCGTAGAGGTTGAAAGGATTTAAGGACCAGTAGAGTTTCTGGGTGATAATCTTATGGAGGTAGTTGAGCTCTTCTTCTGAAAAAAGACGGAAAAAGACAGGGTAGCAGAGGAAATCCTTGTAGTCATGCGTCTCAGGCCAGTTTCGCCTCCACCAGTCAATATAGTCCGTCACACCTTCCCTGTTTGCCTTGCCGGTATGTAATGCCTTGGAGACGGCATGAGCCGCCTTGTGGCCCGACAGCAATGCGCCGGTGTTTTCCGCTTCAGCAAACCAGCAGCTGTCACCGACGAAGATAACATTCCCTTTATACGGCTCTGGGGCGGGGCTCCAGGCGCTGATAACGCAACACCGCTTATGCGTCACTTCCACGTTGTGGAACCATTTTTTAAAATTGCTTCTCTTCGTAAAAAATTCCAGGCGCTCATCTCCTGCAACATACAGCCAGTATTCGTCATCCCGATAAACGCTGGGGAGCATGCAGAAATGGACCGATCCCAGGCCGCCGGTGGTATGGTCAAAAGCGTTGCCCATACAAATCATCTCTGAACGGTCGAACTTCACTCCGGTAACGTAGTAACTCACGGACTGGGCGGTAAAGAGAAATGTCCTCTCCTGATTCAAACCAAGCCTTCTGGCCAGACGGGAGTTGATTCCATCTGCAGCAATGCAGAACGTGCCTGAAAGCTTTTCGCCATGGTTCGTTACAACCTCTACGCCCTCGGAGGTTTTGCGGGCATCAACAACATTCCGCTCCAGAAAATATTCAACCCCTGCCACAAGCCCCTCCTGGAAGAGGCCTTCCAGCAAGGCCACCTTATCAAAGACAACCGCAGCTATTCCTCTCCCGGATGCATTCGCCTCGTAGTCACCAATTTCTATCCGGTCCTCTGCATTGGGTGCAATGAAGTGGGTTGCATAGAACTCGCGATAGGCGCCCTTGTAGGGAACAGAGAAGTTATTGACCGGGAATATCCACCTCTTCTTCTCCCTGGAAAAATACATCCTCTCATTATAGAAAGAATCATTGTTCATGAGAAACATCTGGGCGCATGCCCGGTACACTTTCGCAGGATGACTCTTCCTCTCGAGCAGCGCTACTTTCAGCCCGTTCTGAGCGGCTATCTTTGCCGCTTCAAGTCCTGACGTGCCTCCACCAACAACCACGAGATCGTACTTCTTAGCCATTAAACATTACCTCACTGCGTTCGTTCCAAACATAATTTATTCCCACGAATACCAATAACGTGCTCACAGTATATCAAATTACTTGATACATTTTCAATTATTCTGTCAAGAAAATACCAGAGATTTCTAAAAAAGTCGACAGCAGGGTTCACATGTGCATTGTAGGGGCGGGCTTACGCCGCCCTTACACCCTTGTCGAAAAAATGTTTCTGAGCAATGAGGAATCCTAATTTTCCAGAGATCCCACTTTTACCAGTTGACAAACCTTCCACTGAAGAATACATTTTTGCCTGTTTATAAAAACCAGGAGGATGAGATGAGAATATTTTTCTCAAAGCACGCAATTTCCTTCCTAATTTCACTGGCAATCCTGACCATAAACCTTTCTCTTTACAGTTACGGGGCAGAGCTGCCAACCATATCAAGCGTAACCCCCTCTTCCGGATTTAACGATCTCAATACTACTATTCAAATTACCGGAACAAACTTTCAATCTGATGCGAAAGTAGATGTCGGAACGACCTCAGCCATAGACGTTACGGTTATCAGTTCAACGATCATTACCGCTACTGTCCCCTATGGGATAACTGCTGGGACTTATGATGTGAAGGTAACCAATTCACTCACTTATTCAGCCACATTTGTCAATGGATTTGTAGTAAACTCTCCTCCCGCTGAATGGACATCACAAACACTTACCTGGACCGGTGGTGTCGGCGGTGCGACAACCTCAACCTGCACCCTTGTTCTTCCTAATAACACCTATCGAATGTATAACCCTGGTATCGGTTTTAGAAGCTCAGAGGATGGATTAACCTGGCCAGACTCGACGAACACCAACATTAATGAGATGGGCGCAACAAACCCCGCAGTCATAACATTAAAGGATGGGACATATTTGATGATTTACGGAATCCAGCAACACACCAGTGGTCCACCCACTGAACGCCAGTATCGCGCCACCTCAACGGACGGGATATACTTTAACAAAGAACCCACAGATGCAGTTTTAACCGGAGAAAACGACTTTGCCTCTGTTCCTGATCTCATTTACATCAACGACGACACCACATTACGCCTGTATTATGTGTCTGATTCATTGCCAAGTCATATTCATACTGCCACCTCTATCGACGATGGGCTGACATGGATAAAAGAAGGTCTGATATCCATAACCGGCGGGCCAATCGGACAACAAGATGTTGATCCGGATATTATAAAACTCGCAGATGGAACCTACCGTTTATTTTTTGCTACGCCCCCGGTAGACCAATCTGAATTAGGCGATTTAAGAATCCGCTCCGCAGTCTCAACTGACGGAAGAAACTTTACGTTAGAGTCCGGGAGCAGGATTATCCCCTCCCCTTCTGAACCAGGGGCTATCGTTATCGATCCTGATACGGTTTTACTTCCAGGAACAACTGATAAATATCAATTCTACTATGGCGGAATGATTAGTGATACACCGCAAGTTTTAAGAGTTGCTGTCCCGCGTTTTCCTGATATCTCAGTATCCCCTGATTCTCATGATTTTGGGAATGTTAGTATAGGAAGCACATCAACAGCCCAAACCTTTACCATTACCAACACAGATACTGATACAGCCCTTGTGATAAGTACAATTACCCTTGCCGGTATAGACCCGTCTGAATTCAGTATTCAAAATGAGACCTGTACAGCTCAGCCCATACCTCAATCAGGGACTTGCACCTGCCAGGTAACTTTCTCACCCGCCTCAGCCTCTGCAAAGAGTGTAATCCTACGAATCCAGTCCAATGACCCTGACACGCCAACCAAGGATATTTCGCTGACTGGAACCGGGACAGCAGAAACTACCTGTACGAGCTGGTCTGATGTAATTGCGGAGTATAATAAATACGTCTCGGGAAATTCAACCTGGTCTGAGGTGATAAACATCTATAATCAGTATGTGACTAAGCCCTGTTAAGTACCATAATTCAACTCAATAAGTGGACTACATCAGTTGTCCTGGAATAAAAACCCTCCGAAATCTTTTCAGTTCCGGTCTATCAGCACATTTGAGGCGATGGCGGTAATGTTAAAGTTTAACTGTATGCCCTGGGTGTCATAGTCTTCAGTAATATACTCTTTGTATGTCGGCCTGTGAACCACGCTTTCCCATCCTTCTCCTGTGACAATAAGGGGAGCAAGCATGGAATATACCTTTACCTGTTCACCTGCCCCAGCAGGCACTGTGGCATTCAAATCAAATGCAGCGAGAACTATTCCCACATAGTGCTTGCCGACCTGAAACGCTCCGTGAAAATCCAGGTCAAAGGCACACCCGCCGCCTGTCAACCCAAGTTTCTGGAAGTTAGTATTGCCGATGTTCATCATGGCAAGGTATACACCTCCGCCGCCGCCAATCACGTTTTCAACTGTCCTGGTAGTCGGACTGCTGAAGTCAATTGACATACTCACACCACCCAGGTCAAGAGCAAGATTCTTAAGCGGCATACCTCCAAGGTCAACGTCTGCTACTACCCCTCCCAGGGCGAAGAACAGATCGGTATCTGTATCGTACTTTCCGATCGTGATTTCCCATTCATGGGTTATGTCGGGTGGCTGTTGACCGATAATTTTTCCTGACTCAAAAGTGGCAGTGTAGGTGCCATCCGTACTCTTCTTGGTAAGAATTGGTTCCAAGGTGTCCAGGCTGTATTTTACCACTGCCTGGCAGATGATGTTTTCATCAGTACCCTGGACGATGTTCACCTTTGCCCCTCCGATTTCAAAGAAAAGGATGAGGGTCGTTGCCCCCGCGTTTGTCAGGTCATCTTTGGTAAGCACAAGCGTCTTCTCCATGAGCGCAGTGTCATCTGCGTAGGCAGTAAATCCTGCAGAAAGAAAGAGAAGAGTGAAAATCAGTGAAAGGAATACGGTGAGCTTTTTCATGTCATCCCCCTTGTATAAATTTGTTGGCAATACGCATTCTACAACATATGCATCCGGTAAAGTCAAGCACTGCTTGAGTAGTTATTATATGGGGAGGGTTGTATCACAATATGCCCGTATGGGATTGGGTGATGAGAGGACTTAGATAATTGAAGAAAATGTGGTTTAAACTTTAGAGAAAGATTAGAAAAGTATTTTGTTGCTTTTATTTTTATTTTTCACATGATTCGAACGGGAGTTTGCCGACATCAACCGTAAAATAAGTATGGTGTCCCTGGAATTCGACCTCATTTTCTCTCCAGATTTTTCCAGTCTGGAATGTTAATCGTACGCTTCAAAAGTGTACGTCACGCCTTTCGCGTTGGCCGTGAACCGGTCGTTGATGTGCTGCACTCGCACTCCATCCCCGATTGGTTTCACCAGAAGGTGAGCCTCACTCCCAATGACCGTCACAATCACGCCGAGATGCCCAATCCTGGCCTCGTGCTGCGACGCACCAGGCGGGGGCTGAAACTGCGGCAGCGCCAATAAATGCCGCTGGTCGTCGTGGACCAATTCGATCACGATGTTCGGTGTGTCGGTCTCAAGCGCCAGAATCGGCACCTCGTTGACCACATTGCCGGGCTTCTGGTCGCGTGACTTCAGGGGAGGGTTCTTGGCGAGCATCTGTTTGTTGATCATCGCGATGCCGAGCTGATGCCAACCCGCAAAACCGGTGAGAGGCAGCTGTCGACCCTGAAAGCGAGGTCGTCCGCCCGTCGCAGGGCTAGTACGGAACACGTTGCCGTCCACGTGATAAGAAATGTGGCTCCCCCAAAGCAGCCCGCCAACGTCGTAATACAAACCCTTTGGCTGCCAAGCAAACCAAGCGATCTTGCGCTGCGCTCCGTCGACGACTTCTTTGGTTACAAATGAAACTCGCATGCCAGAATCGCCTAGCTAACGCTATGCGTAACCCGCGCCGCGAAAAAGCACTGCGAAAAACCTACCGCGCTGATTCGGCGTCGGCGTTGACGCGATTGTTAGAGATGTCTTCTCATTCATCTCTTTTGGCTGTTCTGCCGTTCATTGTCTTTATTAGAGTTGTCTTTTTATCGATTTCTTTTTGCATGGCTGTGCTATCACATAATTCACTTTAGGCGTGGGTCGTCGGAGGCAATACACAGATACCCTGGTTTAAAGTCCAGCACCGCCCGAGCGATGGGACCAAGCAAGCGAGCAGGGATTTTGGAAGAGTCACCACCCAAGAGGTACTGTTCGGTTGCGTCAATTAGCGCATCGTCGAACGGTTCGTTTGGTGCGACGGAGGCTGCAGCAACAAGAGCCGCGTGACTTGCAAGCTCTCGCATCCGCCGCGCTTCACATGCTCTCGCGGAATCAAAGGACTCGCGCTGGTCCCATCGCTTGAGTGGCCACGACAGGTCTGGTTTATGCTCACTCTTGCTATCCTTCGGTGGGGCCACCATCAAATACCATCCACCGGCCCACGACATCGAGGGCAACCAAGCGCAAAGAAATAGGACAATCGCTCCCAACCTGACCAGCAGCACAGCTCTTTCACGCATTGTTTTACTCCTTTTTATTTTTATTCTCTAACAATGATTATACAGTCTGTATAAAATAGGAAACACAGACTGTTCCCTTCTATATAAGAAGGTCTCGTGACTCCTTATTAATTTGTCCAATGCCATTCATTTTCAACGAGTTACCTCTTTCTGTCACGTCAGGGCTTTCCGGCTTATACAGACTGTATAAACCGGATTAAAGCCCATCAGCGGGCTCCGCACACCGTGTCCCCCTTGTTCAAGTTTATGGGGACGACTCTATTTATCCATTTTGTTAATCCCTACTATACCAAAAGAGTTACCTAATTAGTGAGCATCAACAAACGTCCCCTTTTCTTTCCGTCGTGTCAGACTCCGTCGCAGCTTTTGAAGGCTCCCGGCTCATATCTGGTGCCGTATCTTTTTGGTTATTGATCAAATTTGCTTGTCTTCCCAGTCTCTTGGCAATTTTTACCTGCCATATAGTAAAAACAACTTGGACAACCGTAACAACAAACAAGACTATAGTGAGCCCAATCAAGATGTTGGAGTATAGGGATGTTTCCGTGCTGAACTTAATGAGGTTCTTATTCAGGTCTCTCAAGGTGTTGTCGGAATTCTTGAGTGTAGCATCGCTACTCTTTATATTCCTATCAAGCTCTTTTAAGACACCTCTCGATTCAAGCATAGTCTTGTTCAGATCCTGCACAGCATTTTTTAATCGCCTTATCATTTCAATTTGATACCTTGGATCTGACCTTGTCTCATCGATATATATTGTTCCTCCGCCTCCGTGTATTATTGGCCCATACCCTTTGTCAACTAATTCGTCATCGGAATAATTCTTGAAATTTACTTGCTCCGCATTTGCACTACGAGTGAAATGAGACCTTGCGCAAAAGACAAGACATACCAATACAATCACCAAGGATACTTTCAAGAGGAATCTCCTAATAGTTCTCATGATGGGCAATAGGATTTTTTCGGTTCTTCACGTCCTTTAACCCGAGTGGCCAGTCTTTCACTGCTTTCACGTTTTCCTCTGCCTGCAGTAACCGGCTAACTATTGATTATATTGTTCTGTATTAGAACCCAAACATAGCTGTTTATGCAATATAAGATTCCTCTTCATATGCTGAAATGCTTTCGATAAGCAATGTATTTCTCGATGGGATACAACACCCCGACTTCCTCGATTGAGCACATGGGTGTAGAGCATAATTGGAATATGAGGGACACTTCCCCTATTGTAGTGATTCCTTATCCCAAGACTTTCACTCGGCGATCTCACCATAGAGATATTTGTCGTGGCGGGTGGAGAGGTCGGTATCCGGACAATTCTTTGCAATATCAATAATACCTGCAAGGGAACAGGGTTTCCTTGTGACGGGTTTAGCCTCGTTCTCAAGTATTATCTTGAATTTTTTATGTTCAGGCAGTCTTACTTTTTTTAGGGGTCTAAAAATCCCGTTTCCAAAAACAGCCTCGATTGATTTTGACATGTCTATCCTTCCTTTGATAGGTGGTAGGCCGTACAGGACTCGAACCTGTGACCTACTGATTAAGAGAGCGTAAAGGAGGTTCAACGATTTCAATAAGGGCAAGAACTGAGGGGTCAGGTCTTGCAATATCACTTTTTCTTACCCTGTTCTTCCATCCTCTTGATTGCTCGGCTTACCGTAGTATAGTGTACACTCTGGTATTCTGCAATCTGCTTTAATGTATACCCATAACCGCTATACGCTTCGTAGACTGCTTCATCGGTCATGTTTCGCTTCCTTTTTTGCAGGAGCTTCGCAAGCGGCGGTCTCGTCGCATATCTTTGAATCCTTGGTATTTCTCTTATTTGCTCTTTTTCTTTCAATAAGCCTTTGAACCGAGAGGTGAAGTCATCTGCTCCGAGGAATATCTGCCCTTTAACTTCTTTCCACGGTGCATCTCTTCTCATTCCCTCACGCACAAACTTCTTATAGTGAGCCATCGCTTCAACTGTACTGTTCCCAAACTGTGAAACTATCCAGTCCACCGTTAGAAATGGGGGACTCTTTATTTTACCTGCTGTGGCTCTGTAACTGCTCCACTTCCACTGACCCGGTCCTGTCACCCCACCAATCCTCACCGGATTTAACACCACATAGCGGCAGAGCGATAAGAGGTAACTCTCTTTGTCCACCATGATTGCCTTGAATCTACCCTGAAATACGTGTCCAACAGTTTTGTGTCTTCGATTGAAATACTGAGTATAGACTCCATTCAATTGCCTCATCCCTCTGGATAGGTTCCCTTCGGGAGTCTCGATGATGAGATGGTAATGGTTATCCATGAGACAGTAGGCATGGCAGAGCCAATGGAATCGTTTGATGGTAGAAGCTAAGATTTCAAGGAATCTCCCTCTATCGCTATCATCTCGGGAAATAGGCTGTCTCGCATTCCCTCGTGAGGTGACGTGATAGACCGCTCCTGGATATTCTATTCGTAGAGGCCGTGACATAGTGAGTATGTATCACTTAATATATTATATTGCAAGACCTGACCCCATTTCTTTCCTGACCCCATTTCTTTCATATTTTCTATTCCTCAATTCCTTATCAACAGACTTTCTTTTCAATGGGCCACGTACTCCTGATAGGTTGCAATCACATCATCCCACTCAGCCTGACCATTCACATAGTCGTTGTATTTTGCAATTACATCTGACCAAGTTGTGGATGTAGATATTCCTTCTTGAGTTACTGTAAATGTTTCACCTGCTATAGTTATAGTTCCAGTTCTTTGGCTTGTTTCTGCATTGACTGACACTGAATAATTAACCATTCCGTTACCAGCGCCGCTGCTTCCAGAGTTAATTGTTATCCAAGAAGCATTACTCTGCGTATACCAAGTGCAATTACTGGAAGAAGTAACATTTATAACCCCTGTCCCTCCTTGAGAAACGAAAAACTGACTGGCAGGTGAGATTGAGTAGATGCAACGGGAGGAGGTGAAATTAACGCCAGTTAGATCTGAATCAGCGATGGAAACAGTTCTGCTCGCAGGAGTAAAGGTATAAAGGTATTTATTGGGGGTTACAGTATAAGAGCCATTTGATAAGCCTGTAAAGTTATAGTTTCCTGAGGTATTTGTTAGTGTAACTTCTGAAAGGGAACCAAAGAGGGTCATGGTGATGCCCTCTGTAACATCACCGCTTAGAGTGCCAGAAAGAGAAAAGGTTGTTTCACATATTGTTGATACTGCGGCAGATGTAACATTAGGCTGGATATTGGTTGAACCGATTAATGCATTAGATGTGCTGCCAACTACACTGCTGTTACCTGGCGTTACAGAAGTGTTGCTAACAAGAGCATTGCTCGTTTTAATGGTATCGCATCCAGATATTTCTCCGTTACTATCCAGTTTTAAAATCCAGGCATCATAGAAACCAGCACCGAATGAAGTGGTAGTCCCCCCCACAATGTAACCCCCATCTGTCGTTTGCTGGATGGAGGAGGCCTCCTCAAAATCACTTCCCCCACAGGTCTTCTGCCACGTGATATTCCCGTTACTATCCAGTTTTAAAACCCAAAAATCATAATCAGTGGTAGATCCCGCCACAATGTAACCGCCATCTGCAGTTTGCCGGATGGAGGAGGCACTATCACTATCACTTCCCCAATAGGTCTTCTGCCAATTAATGTTCCCGTTACTATCCAGCTTTAAAACCCAGGCATCATAGGAACCAGCACCGAATGAATGGGTTTCCCCCGCCACAATGTAACCCCCATCTGTCGTTTGCTGGATGGAGGAGGCAAAATCAGCATCACTACCTCCGTACGTCTTCTGCCAGACCACGTTACCGCTGCTGTCAAGCTTTACTATCCAGAAAAGTCCTACTGCTGTAGTGCTGCTATACACCGCCACAATATAACCCCCATCTGTCGTTTGCTGGATGGAGGAGGCATCATCAGCATCACTTCCCCCATAGGTCTTCTGCCATGTGACATTCCCGTTACTATCCAGTTTTACAACCCAGGCATCATAATTACCAGCACCGAATGACTTGGTATACCCAGCCACAATGTAACCCCCATCTGTCGTTTGCTGGATGGAGGAGGCAAAATCAGCATCACTTCCCCCATAGGTCTTCTGCCACGTGATATTCCCGTTACTATCCAGTTTTACAACCCAGAAATCAGTAAGGGCACCGAAGACTGAAAAGGAAGAGGTTCCCCCCGCCACAATGTAACCCCCATCTGTCGTTTGCTGGATGGGGGAGGCAAAATCAGCACCACTACCCCCATAGGTCTTTGCCCATTCTGTTGCCAAAACAGGAAAGGGCATCAGCAAAAGGATAAATAAAATGATATGAGCAAAATTTTTCACTTTCATTTTTTCTCCTTCATGAACGAATTGAAGAGAACGAGGGACAGTCACCTATTATTTTTCCCCTCACGTATGGGGTTTATGAGTTCATGGATATAGCTTTTAAGCCTTTCATATCACACCTGCCCAAATTTTCAAATGCTTTTATTGCGATTGATGGTAGGGGCGTATCGCCATACGTCCGTGAGGAATTATGGCATTGAAGGATTCTTACCCGTCTTCCTTAACCGTATCAACCCTGCCTCGATCCTAACAAAGGTCAGGCTCTTTCGTTTGTATTTATTCAGATTGATCCCGTACCTTCTGGCAAGTTTTTTTACCACCGGCAAAGGTTCCGGGTTGCTCTTTTTCCAGAAAGGCCTCAGCTCCCTCAGGAAGATATTCATGGTAACAGGACCAACACCGTAGAACTGCATCACACGGGTTTCCAGGTCATCGCTGTCGCTGGATCTTTTGTGGAGCGTCTTCAGGCTTCCCCCGTACTCCGCGAAGAGAGTCTGGCAGATCCTCAATATCTTTGTGGATGTTTTTTCGTCGTAACGGACATAGCCACCCTCACGCATGACCGGGTTTACCAGAAAGTCCCAGCCGGCTTCTATGATCTTCCGGGGATCAAGGAGATGATGGCGTTCAAAGGACCGGTAGGTATTCTTGGCGATGGTCTCCGTTATGCGGGTTCCAAAAAGGATACTGGCCAGGAACCATTTGAAGAGCTCTTCATCGGCTGCTCTGCGCAGGTCAATGCTTAGTTCCTCGGAATAGAGCGCGCTCCTTTTCAGGGTGCTAATTCCTACCTTCATATTGAGCAGTATACCTGCATCCAGTCAGCCTTTGAAATTCAGGAGAGAATGGAAGAGCGCCACATAGGATGGAATAGGGTCACATCAATTATCATTTAAATTTTATTATTTTGATATTATCACAGACCCAGAAGACAATGCTTCTTTCAGGGTGCTGACAGGGCTTACATTTTTCACCTCTTCAGGCGTACAACCTAATGCTTCAATAGGTTCAAAGACTCTGCCTGCGGCTAATCCAAGAATTTCAAGCCGTTCCCTTAAATTGAGATGTTTAAAGTCTTTCGAGACAACTACCAGATCTATATCGCTATCTTCTCTGGGTATACCGTTAGCGTAAGACCCAAATAGTATAATTTTTTGAGGCTTGATGTTTAGCTTAATCAGTTCTTCTTTAAAGCGTTTAATTATGTTTTTAATCTCTCGTCTGCGAGCAGGCATTTTATGACTTTCTTAGTCTTTTCTAAATATTCCTTTGCCACCAGTTTTGTATACACCTTTAACAACTCCGAAAAATCTTCAGGATATCTGGTTACAATACTAACATTATTTATTTTGGAAACAAAATCGAATAAATCTTGCGGTAATTCTAAATCGATGAGTTTTGCGAGGTAAAGGAGGTTATGGGTAGGTATCTTGTCACACCACTGTGGGTACACCTGCCCTGCTATACACTTTCACTTTTTTCAAAGAAATATGCACCCAGGAAAACCATGAGCAGGGAAAACACAGTTAAGATGATGAAATCAGTAAAAAGGGAATAGGAAGAAAACTGGATCAGAGCCCCCCGCATGCCATCCACGCCGTAGGTCAACGGGTCAAGATAGGAGAGCATGCGAATCCAGAAGGGCATATTTTTCAATGGATAGAGTGCGCCCGAGAGGAAGAAGAGCGGAAAGATAATAAAGTTCATGACCAGGGTGAATCCCTGCATGTCTTTCATCTTTGAAGCAAAGATGAGCCCGAGCCCGATAAAGGTATTCGCAATGAGGAACATGAAGAGCACTGCTAACAGGAACGAAGAGACTCCCGTGATCCTGAAGCCCAGGATCATTGAAACACCCAGAATCATGATGCCCTGGATGAGCGCTGTCGTGGTTCCTCCCGCTATCCTGCCCAGTACAATCGATACCCGGCTGACCGGCGCAACCATAATTTCTTTCAGGAAACCGAACTCCCTGTCCCAGAGGACGGATAACCCTGCAAACATTGAGGTGAACAGCATGGTCATTCCGATAATTCCGGGAACCAGGAAATGGATGTAATCAGTATTTGCGGGCATTCCCGGCATGGACATCCGGTTAAACCCCAATCCCAGGAAAGCGAGGAAGAATAAGGGCATGGCGAGAGTTCCGATGATACGGGACTTCCATGGTCTTCCCGGTAAAATGGAGGAAGACATCTTCGAGGGTAGGCTTTCTCAGGTTGATGGATGTGATTTCAAAACCTTCTCCCTTCTGGTCTATGTCCATGAGGAGAGGGATTTTCTTTTCACCGTGATCTACGTTCAGACTGATCATGCCGTTATGACGGCTGATCTCCCTCACCCAGGGAAATTTTTTAAAAGCCTCGAAGCATTTCTCCGGAGGGTCTGCCTCGACAGAAATTACATCCCCGCCAAAGATATTTTTTAAATTAACCGGTGTGTCGATGGCGACAATCTTACCGAAATCAATGATTGCCACCCTGCCGCAGAGGTAATCTGCCTCTTCCATGTAGTGAGTGGTCAGAATGATCGTAACCCTGCTTTCCTCATTCAACTTCTTGATGTATTCCCAGATGTTCCTCCTGGTCTGGGCATCCAGGCCAAGTGTCGGTTCATCGAGGAAGAGAACCTTTGGCCTGTGAATTAACCCACGGGCAATCTCCAACCTTCTCTTCATTCCACCCGAATAATTCTGGACCAGGACATCTTTCTTCTCGGTGAGCTCCACGAGAGCGAAAACTTCCTGAATCCTTGCTCGCCGTTCTTCCTTGGACATCCCGTACA
>JAPLJA010000250.1 GCA_026388815.1 Pseudomonadota bacterium | reverse complement strand
AAGCTCACCGTCCTGCCCCGTACCGGAGCATGAAATTTCCGCGCCCGAGGCGTTGTAGCATTTCGTTTGCCCGGTCTTTGGCAGACAAATAACCGAATTATCAAATGACCCACACTGTCCAGAACGTACAGGCCATACGTAAACGTTGTAGGACTTATAGAAGCCGGTCACGTCGCCATCGTCCATAGAGACGACCCACGCGTAGCCCGGGCTGCCGGCGTAGGTAGTAGAAGACCAGTACCAGCTGAGCGCCTGCACATTGGTGAAACCCTGGGTATTGAGCCAGGTAGCGGTGTTGGATTCGGCGCCATTCACCAGGCTTTCCAGTTCATTCACATTGGGCAGGCGCCAGTCAGTATAGCCGCCTAAAGTTAAATTACTGCAATAGTCCACGGCCTGATCCCAGGCACCTCCGGAGTCTGGCAGGTTTCCATTCTTTGCCCACATAAGTCCTGTGAGGTTATCGGTTACACAATCCCCGCTTACCGTGAATCTGGGGCTGGGCCAGGCAACACCTGCCTGGATCTCTCCATCCTGCCCTGTGCCGGTACAAGCGATTTCAGTGCCGGACTCATCATAGCAGTTCGTCTGGCCGGTCTGCGGCAGATTGACGGTGCCGGCTAAAGCAATTGATGTTACAAAGAGAAGCAAGAACGAAAAAGCATACATCTTTCTCATGGCTCTCCCTCCGTTGATGGATGGTTTATCCAAACAATATTTCTGGATTTAAAGTGATTGCTGAATGGAATATAGTATACAGGAAGTAGTGTTGTCAATGGAAATGTTCTCGGAAAAAAATCCCCAATGTCAACCCATTCTTCTTCCCCTCTTTCCTTTTCCCCCATTCAATGTTACTCTCAAAAACAATTTATATATAGCCATTATTTTTATGTCCTCATTTCTCTTATACATCGCCATCTTCCTCACCTCCCTCTCCACCCTCGCCTTTGAGATCACTTTGACGAGGTTTTTCTCCGTTGCCCAGTGGTATCACCTTGCCTTCATGGTGGTTTCGATTGCCCTGCTCGGGATCGGGGCGAGCGGGTCTATACTCATGCTCTTTCCTGCGCTCCGGAAGACAAGACTGGAGAGGATTATTCCCATAACTACTTTTGCCCTTTCTCTTACTGCTCTTGGCTCCTATCTCATTGCCAACCACATCCCCTTCGAGATGGTAAGACTCTCGTACGATTATCGCCAGTTCTTCTACCTGTTCTTCTACTACCTGCTCTTCTCACTCCCCTTCTTCTTCGGGGGTCTTACGATTGCTCTCGCCTTGAGCCAGATCCCCTCCAAAGCGAACTCTATCTACAGTGCTGACCTCTTTGGTGCAGGGAGTGGCTGCCTTTTAGCTCTCCTTATCCATGCTTTGGGCGGGGTAACCCTGTGCCTGTTTACTACCTGTACTCTGAGTGTCATTACCTCAATCATCACCGCCGTGAAAAATTCGAAGTGGCTGTTGACCGCAGGGGGTTCTCTCCTCTTGTTCATCGTCTTTCTTTTCATTCAGAAACCGATGTGGTTCCAATTGAAGATCTCTCCCTACAAGGACCTGCAAGTGACTCTCCGCTACCCGGAAGCAAAGCATCTCCTCACCTGTTTCAATGCCTTCTCTCAGGTTGATGTCATTGAGAGCCCGGCAGTCCGCTTTGCCCCTGGCTTAAGCCTGAAGTATATGAAACCCCTTCCTCCTCAGCTCGGGTTTACCGTTGATGGCTCAAACTTGAACTCCATCACCCGCTATCAGGGTAATAAGGAAGAACTCATATTTACCTCTTACCTCCCTTCTGCCTTTCCCTACTACTTGAGAAAGGTAAAGTCTGCCCTCATCCTTGAACCACAGGGAGGATTGGATGTGCTCACCGCATTGTATCACGGGGCAGAGGAGATCGAAGGTACGGAGAAGAACCCTCTCCTTGCTGACCTCATTTCTCAAAGGTTTGCCGGTTTCACCGGAGGAGTCTTTCAGAGACAGGATGTGAAGATGATCAGGGAGGAAGGACGGGTTTATCTCTCCCGCACAGCAAAGAGCTACGACCTGATTGAAAGCTCTCTAACCAGCACGCTCGGTGCATCCTCGGGCGGTATGTTTGGGCTGGTTGAGGAGTATCCATTAACCAAGGAGGCTTTCTCCCTTTACTACGATCACCTGAACCCTGACGGTTACCTCTCTTTCACTCTTTACCTGATCCCGCCTCCCAGGCAGGAACTACGGCTGATCTCAACCATCATTTCCATGCTTGAGAATAAGAGGATACCAGATCCTGAAAGGCATTTCATGCTCATCAGGAGCTGGGGTATCTGCACCATCCTTGTGAAGAAGGGGAGCATTGGGAGAGAAGAGATTCTTACGGGGAGTACTTTTCTCAAACGGTGTAATTTTGACTGGGTTTACTACCCGGGCATCACGCCGGAAGAAACCAATATCTACAACCTCCAGTCTGAACCTGTCTACTACCGTATGGCTTCATCACTCCTGAATCGGGAAAGGAGTAATCAATTTATCAGGGAGTACCTTTTTGATGTAAGCCCCGTTACTGACGACCGGCCCTTTTTTTATCACTACTTCAAAGTTGAGAGAACCAGAGAAACCTACCTGAGTGCAGGGAAAAAATGGCAGTTCCTCCTCGAAGGAGGCTACTTCATACCTCTTGTCTTCTTCCAGTCCCTCCTTATCAGCATTATCTTCATCCTGCTTCCCTCATTTCTTTCGCCAAGGCGAGGTGAAACAGGAGTGAAGTCCATTTCTCTCTTGAGCTATTTCCTCTTCATCGGGGTAGGATTTATGTTTATCGAGATCCCCCTGATCCAGAGGTTCATCCTCTTTCTCGGTCATCCCGTATATGCCTTCTCCATCTGCCTGCTCTCTCTCCTGATCTCATCCGGTGCGGGGAGTCTCTTATCCGGGAAGCTGGTTCCTCCTGAGAACAGAGTCATTCATCTATTCCTCTTTTTCTCCATAGGAGTGGTCACAATCCTCTATGCCTATTTCCTGCCCATCCTCTTCTCATCCCTCGGCGGATTAAACCTCGTATCCCGTCAAATCCTCTCGTGCCTTGTCATCTTTCCCATTGGATTCCTTCTGGGCATGCCCTTCCCTCTCGGAATCCGGCTTCTGGGAAACCGTTTCCCTGCACAAATCCCCTGGGCCTGGTGTATCAATGGATGCGCTTCGGTTGTGAGTTCGGTTGGCGCTATGATGATAGCGTTACGCGGAGGGTTCGGGCTGGTACTGAACCTTGCTGCCCTCTTTTACTTCTTTGCTCTGTGCTCTTTGCTCTTAACAGTTTGCAGAAAAAGCAACTGTTTATAAGGCTGATCAAAAATGTCCAGATGCAAGGCGCCCGAAATCCTGAATAAAACGTTTGGTCGTTCTTACGATAGAATTTACCGCAGGAGCGGCCTTCGGTCTTTTGTACCTCTGCAACGACGAAGGACGAGGGGAACGACGCAGATGGTCGTTTTTCAGCAGCCTGTTAATGTCTTTCCGCTTCACCGGTCATAGGAACAAATCTGACACCGGTGATCTCTCTCACTTTTAAATCCCCTTTCACCTTGGTAATCAGCGTAAGGGTCTGATGGAAGGTAGTTTCACCGAGAGGGACAATCAGTTTCCCTCCCTCCTTGAGCTGTTCGATGAGAGATGGAGGGATGTGGTTGGCAGCACAGGTGATGATGATTGCATCAAAGGGGGCATTTTCTTTCCAGCCAAAATAGCCGTCTCCGGCTTTAACGCTTACTTGCGTGTAGCCCAGTCTTTTCAGAAGTGCAGCGGCTTTCTGGGCAAGAGTTGGCCGTATCTCAATGGTAAATACCTTTGCCCCCAGTTCAGCGAGGATTGCAGCCTGATAGCCCGAACCGGCTCCGATTTCCAGGACCTTCTCTCCGGGCTTGGGCGACAACCACTGGGTCATCAGGGCAACGATATAGGGCTGGGAGATGGTCTGTCCCTCTCCGATAGGGAGGGGATAGTCCGCATATGCCCTGTTCCTCAGCCCTTCCTCGACAAACAGGTGCCGATTCACCTTACCCATTGCTTGGAGTACTTGTGCATCGGTGATGTCCCTCGCCTTCAGGTCCTCTTCGACCATCCTCTGGCGGGCTGCTGCATAGGGTTCGCTCCGGGATATATCTGATGGGGAGGCAAAAGAAAGGAACACGAAGGAGAGAAAAAAAGGCAGAGCTATTTTCAAGCGGTACATAGCAAAATCACGTAAGTTATAAGTATCTTTCTTAACCTGAAGAATCTAATTAGTCAACGATTAATGCGCAATGAAATCGACAAGAAGGATTGGAATCCAGAATACAGAAGTCAGAAGACAGAATATATAATTTTATTCTGAATTCTGACTCCTGACTCCTGAATTCCTCACAGTTCACTCTTCACTTGCTGGCAGGGGCTCTCCAAAAAAGATGTAGTTAATATTTGTCGAGAGATTGTGGATCAAGCCAAAGATTCTTTTATCCGGTTTAGCCGACCCCTGAAATTCGTAGAGTATGGTCTGAGCTCCTATTTTCTTTGTAAGGGTAGCGGAAAAGGAGATTTTATCTCCTCTGACGTTCTCTTCATACGCACCGGGGGTAAGGGTTACAACCCAGCCGCTTATCGAAAGCATCCCGTTACTGAAGGTTAAGGTAGCATTTGTGGTTACGGTTGGGGGTATTGAGATCACATCGACCTGCCATAACGTTCCATCCAGTGCAGCAGTTGAGGTCTGGATGTCCTCGGCCATTGAGGTTGAGACCGCCTCTATCTCCGAGGAAATATCTTCTATCGCCCCCTGCTCTTCAATCTCACTGGCAAAAACTGAAGTCACCATACACAAGGTTAAGAGGCAAACAGCAAATGAAATTACTCTTTCTTTCTTCATAACGCCCCCAATTTGAGGTTATTGGTTCATAAACAAATAACCTATCGGTAAACATGGTATTATATATGAGGGAATCAAGGTAAATTTCTTGCAAAAGCCTTTCAACTCTATTATTAAGAGAACATGCCGAGGGTTAGCGTAATCATCCCCGCCTTCAATGCATCCCGATTCATCAGCCAGGCAATTGAGAGTGTCCTCGACCAGACGTTCACCGATCGAGAATTGATCGTGGTAGATGACGGGTCAACTGACGACACTGCTTCTCTTGTGATGAAGTACGGAGAAAAGCTCAGGTATATCTATCAGAAAAATCAGGGGCTCTCCTCAGCCCGGAATACAGGCATAGTCAAGGCAGAAGGCGAGTATATCGGATTCTTAGATGCTGATGACTACTGGGACAGGGAAAAACTCAGGCATCAGGTTGCACTCCTTGACAGCTCACCGGATACGGGTGTGGTATATACAGCGCTCAAGGTGGTGGATAAAGACAGCTACGAGATTGAAGAGAGGGGATGCCTGGTACGGGGACGGATCTTCTCTTCCTTACTTACTGAAAACTGTGTGGTTGGCAGCTGCAGCAGCGCTCTGATCAAGAGGGAATGCTTTGAGAAGGCAGGCACCTTCGACGCGATGCTTTCTGCCTCCGAAGACTGGGACCTCTGGCTGAGGATAGCTCCGTATTACTTGTTTGATTTTGTTGACCTCCCCTTAACCTTCTACCGTATCCATGAAGGCAATATGCACAAAGACCTCGTCTTAATGGAAAGAAATGTTTTTCACGTCATCGATAAACTTTTCAAACGGGAAGTTTTAAACCAGGAAGTGGTGCGGAGACAGGGAGAGATTCTCGCCAGGCATGCTCTGGACTTTGCCTTGAATTACTTCATAGAGCGCGACGTAAAGAATGCACGGAGATGCATCCTCGATGCCTGGAGATGGGATAAAAAAGTGATAGATCTCTTTTACCTCTCCCTGTTTGTCAAGACCCTGCTGGGGAAAAGGGTAATCACGTTCTTCAGTAACAAGAAACAGGCCCTGAAGAAGAGTCACGAATTGAGATGAAAAGAGACCTCTTAAACCTGCTTCTCTGTCCCTTGTGCAGGGGAAGGTTCCACCTCACTCCCGGAGAAGAACACGAAGGGGATGTGATTGAAGGTACCCTCTCCTGCGCCTGTCCTCAACCCTATCCAATCCACTATGGAATCCCCAGGGTGCTCCCCGGGGATCTGGGCAATGAACCTGAGCGCATGTATGTGAGGACGGCGAAGAGCTTCGGGTGGGAGTGGAGGCGGTATGAGGTTCAGGATGTGAAAACCGACCAGGCTGTCTTCCACGCCAAAACCGGCTTTGCCCTGGCAGGACTTGAAGGAAGGCTGATTCTGGACGCCGGCTGCGGAGGCGGCAGGTACAGCTATGTTGCAGGGATCCATGGTGCAGAAGTGGTAGCTGTGGACTTGAGTCTTGCAGTTGAGAAGGCACGGGAACTGAACGCACAACTCGGTAATGTCCAGGTTCTTCAGGCAAACCTGATGAGTCTCCCCTTTCAGGAAGAGAGCTTTGACCTGATTTATTCCATTGGTGTTCTCCACCATACTCCCGACACCAGGGCAGCTTTTAACGCCCTGATTCCCCTGCTGAAAAAAGGGGACAGAATCGCCATCTGGGTCTATCCCCGGTGGACTCCCTACCGGGAACGGATGAACCGGTTCTGGAGGAACATTACCACCCGCCTCCCCTATCCTCTCCTCCACTACCTCTGCCTGCTCGCCGCTCCTCTGGGCTGGCTGACTCTTAAGGCGGGGAAGACCCCTCTCATCAGAAACGTCATGTGGGCGATAGAAAAGACCATACCCTTCTCAACCCATCCTGACTGGAGGATACGGGTCTGTGATACATTTGACTGGTATTCGCCCCAGTTCCAGTGGCATCATACCGAGGAAGAAGTTGAAGGATGGTTTAAGGAAAAGGGTATGAAAGAGATCATAAACCTGGGCAGGCTGCAGGATGCATATTCTCCCTTGCGGGGAGGGGGGGTCAATTTCGTTGGAACAAAAGCATAGACCACTTCCCCGGATTCTGATGATCATCTCCCTGTTCCACCCCCTGGTGGGCGGTACCGAGAAACAGGCGCAGAGGCTGGCAAAAAAATTACAGGAGCGGGGGGTTACCATTTCAATACTCACCAGAGAGGTGAAAGGATGTCCGGATCATGAGGAGATCGATGGTATCCCTGTCTTCCGGAAGATAAAGACCATCGAATTCGGAATCCTCTGGGGCATCTTCTACATGCTCTCTACCCTTGTTTTTCTCATCCGTTTTCGAAAAGAGTATGACCTCATCCACTGCCATCACCTCCAGGGATTCCACTCACTCATTGCAGTACTGATGAAAGGGCTTCTCAATAAGAAGGTGATTATCAAAGTAGCAGGAGGCGGCGAGAGAGGCGACATCTACGCCATCAAGGCAAGGAAGCTCGGCTGGTTATACCTCCGGCTTCTGAAACGGGCAGACCGGATCATCGCGGTCAGCAGAGAGATTACCTCCCAGCTCAGAGAAAATGGATTCCATCCGTCGATCATCCAGGAGATTCCCAACGGAGTCGATACCTGTCAATTCACTCTCGGTGAATCACCCCTGCCATCATCGGAACGGCTGATCCTTTATGTGGGAAGGCTTGACCCGCTGAAAGGGCTGGACGATCTCATCCGGGCATTCAGGAAGGTGCATGAGTGCTATCCTGAGGCGAGGCTGGTGCTGGTGGGGGAAGGCGAGGTAGAATCAAACGTCATGCATCTTGCCCGGGAGCTCAAGATTTCTGATCAGGTGCGTTTCGAAGGATTGCAGGAAGACGTGAAAAGCTACCTTGGAAAAAGTGAGATCTTTGCTTTTCCCTCCCTGACCGAGGGGCTTTCCAACGTCCTCCTGGAGGCGATGGCCTGCGGGCTGCCGGTGGTTGCAACGAGGATCGGGGGCAATATGGAACTGGTCGAACACGGAGTAAATGGCATACTCATCAACCCCGGGGACCCTGAAGGATTGTCTGAAGCCATGATCACTCTCCTCGCCAATCCTGAACAATCAAAGCAGATGGGAAGAGAGGGGAGAAAAAGGGTAGAAGAAAGGTATTCGCTGGACCGGATTGCCGGAGAATATTTAATGCTTTACCGGCAATTAGGACAAGGTGCATGAGAATCTCAGGAGAATAAGCGGTCAGCGTTCAGCTGTCAGGAGGAAGCTGTCAGCGGACAGCTCTCAGCTTTATTGAATTTAAGCTGAGGGCTGAAAGCTCATATTATGCTGAGGGCTTAGAAATGTGCGGAATCTGCGGAAAGCTCAATTTTAATAAGGATGAACCGGTAGATCCAGGACTGATCCGGCAGATGTGTCAGATCCTCTCCCACCGGGGCCCGGATGACGAGGGGATGTATGTACAGAGGAACTGCGGTCTCGGCCACCGGAGGCTCTCCATCATTGACCTCACGGCTGCCGGCCATCAGCCCATGTGCAACGAAGACGGTACCATCTGGATCGTCTTCAACGGTGAGATTTACAACTTCCTTGAGC
>JAPLJA010000091.1 GCA_026388815.1 Pseudomonadota bacterium | reverse complement strand
AGTGAGAGATGATGACACCGTGTATATGCTACAATAGTCGTAGGGTTCGTGGTAGCCGTCCTGACGTCCAGAGTAAGCAACTACTGCGTTATCTAAGACACTGTTCACACTGCCACTGTAAAACCTTATTCCTACCCAATCCGCTGCCGCAGGACTGCTTGCACTCCCATCACCATTTGTGTCCCCTCCGTAACTGTCGTCCTTGATGGAGGTGAATACAATCTTCTGATCCGGTGTGCCATCCGCAATCAGAGTGCCATAGACGTAAATAGCATTATAGACCGGTTGAATCTTTACAATTACCCCAGGTTCGATGGTCAGGGTCTTACCCTCTGGAACAGTAACTGACGTGGTAACGTAGGGGCTGGCAGATAGCTTGAAGGTGAGGTCTCTGGTTAACTGACCGCCGGTTGAGAGATAATTATTGGTGTTTCCATTAAGAGTATTGGCTCCAATGTTTAGTACAGCATTTATGTCGGCAGAGATGGGAGTCCCATTCCCCGTAAAGGTATTCCCTGAGATCGTTGGAGTAGAATAGTAATCACAATAAATTCCCGTGGTGTTGTTACTTATGGTATTCCCGGTGATAGTAGATGCAGAGCCAACAAGTGAGAGATGATGACACCGTGTATATGCTACAATAGTCGTAGGGTTCGTGGTAGCCGTCCTGACGTCCAGAGTAAGCAACTACTGCGTTATCTAAGACACTGTTCACACTGCCACTGTAAAACCTTATTCCTACCCAATCTCCTCCTGCAGGACTGCTCCCGTTCACATCACCATTTGTGTCCCCTCCGTAACTGTCGTCCTTGATGGAGGTGAATACAATCTTCTGATCCGGTGTGCCATCCGCAATCAGAGTGCCATAGACGTAAATAGCATTGTAGACCGGTTGAATCTTTACAATTACCCCAGGTTCGATGGTCAGGGTGACACCTTGAGGTACGGTTATACCGCAGGTAACGACATAGGGGCTATGAGCCTGTGACCAGGTAGTGTCATAGTAAATTGTTCCACAGACATAGGTGGGACCGATTATGTCAAGTCCAGCAGAGTTGCTCCCTTGCCTCGTTCCATCACTCACTGTTACATATACATAACATGAGCTATTTGGTGCAGTAATATTCCTACTATAACTCCCATCGCTATTGATATTTGTAGTGTAAGTTGAGCCTGATACAGTAATTGTCACAGTTCCTGCCGTTACTGTGCCACCCAAAAGGTATGTCGCGTTGCCAGAAACATTGACTGTATCACTTGGTTTACAGGAAGAAGGGGCAAGATTAACGGTAACATTTATTCCCGTATTATCCACATGGATAAGATATGAACTTGAATAAGAATAATTTCCGGCTTTATCTACAGCCATACATCGAAGATAGACATCCTCATCTGTTATTCCGGCTGCAATGGTATCAAATCTTAGAGACCACCCATCTCCTTCGTATGTATCTTTACCGGATGGACTATCAGGGCTTGGTGTGGTGTGCCACGAATTATTGTCTAAAGAATATTGAAATTTAACAAATTTTATTCCACTGTCTGCATCATATGCGTCTGCCCTTATAGTAACAATTCCAGTAACAGTGATGCCTTCTTCAGGGTACGTGATAGAACATGTTGGGGGGATTGCAAAAAGCCGGGGATTCATATTGGCAAATTGCAACAAGGGGGATAAGGTTACCCAAGTATCATCTTGTACAATTCCACCATTATTACCAGGAACCCCTGTTTGGTTTAGAGCAACCTCATAACAATATTCTACTAACCCGTCACATCGAAAGGTCCTGTTAATCGGATCTTTATATCCACCAAAAAAATCATACCCACAACCTATTTGAGCATAGGCCGTTGAGACAATAATCTGCCTGTGAGTCTTAGTTATTATGGGTAAAGAAGAGGAACCCCAATAGCCTGTATAAGCATCGATCACATCTTCAGCGTAATAAAAATTATAAAAATTATTTTCTTTTACACCCACGCCATATCCAAGGGCCTCTATAGTTATAAGATTTGACCAATCTTCGGGGTTTTCACCTGACCCCATGCCTATGAATACTCCGGCATGGCCAGCATCTGATGTGTAAGTACCTTCTCTATGAATTGCGTCTCCGATCTCAAAACATATAGGTGCGCTATCGGATTGTGTTTTTGGTAATACTGCATTTTCACTTTTTTGGGAAGGTACACCGGCAGACTTATCCCCTTTTACTGGATTTCCTCGGAGAGTTACTTCCTCTATCCCCATTTCCTTTAAAGCCTTTTCTGCATAAATTGCAAAAATTTCTTCGTAACTATTTAATTCTATTTTGAGCACTTCTGTTGCCCGTTTATCTCCTATCTTTCCCAGGGCTTCAATTAAGTGGACTCGTTCAATATCCTTCATTTTTCCAAGCTCACTTATGATCGGTTCAACAGCTTTCTTATCTTTAATTTCGCCAAGCGCAATAGCAACATGCATTTTGACAAGGTTACTTTTTGTAGTAACTAACAATGCAATTAAAGGTTCTACAGCCTCTGGGCCACCAATTTTTCCTAAGGCACGGGCAGCATTAATGACGGTGATTTCGTCCTCATCAGACAGCGTTTCTACAAGTACTGGAACTGCTACAATATCGCCTATATTTCCGAGGGCATTGCAAACATTCCTTCTCACCAAGTTATTTTCATCATTGAGATAAGGTAGAAGAATTTCTAATACCTCGGTATTCTTTGTTTTTCCTAACAAGGTTGCAGCCTGAGCGCGAAGTTCAACTTTTTCAGAAGTGTTTTCGATGATTTCGGATAATGGCAGAATTACTTCTTTTGAATCTATTTCTGTCAATATCTCCATGGACAGGAATCTCAGTTTCCAGTCTTTCGATTTATCAGAGATTATTTCTTTGAGATACGGTGTGGCTGTCTTTCCGAGATCAATTAATTCTTTTAGGTTTCGTAAGGAAGCGAATCCGGCACTTTCTAAGTCATCATGAGATGCCAAACAGATTTCTTCTATCTTTGAGAGTCTTTCTCGAATTGATTGGGAAGTTTCGTCTGATGCAAAGACCAAGGTTGCAGATGAAAACACAATTAGGCTAAAAACAATGAGTTTTAGTAACCATGCTTTCATGGGCAGTCTCCCTTGATATGGTTTAGACGTCATAAAAAACGCCATTGCCTGTTGATACTCCTGCAAACGATGCCAATCTACGTCTTTGAAATGTTTGAGAGAGGACATCTCTTCCTCTCTCCTTATTTTGGTTTTAAATATAGCTTTAATTGAACGTTGGCCGAGCTTTTAAATCTGGCACAATATTATGTGCTTTCAGGCATACTGTCAACAAAATTTATATAATGAAATGAAAAGAAGAAAATGAAAAAAAGGAATTGGGCGTTCGGAATTTGGCATTTATAAGATTTCCCCATTCTCGATCTTACTTCTTCAGATTAATAAATTTTATTTTATATCCTTGCACGTTGCTTTCTCCTTCCGATCTTATTTCTTTTCCCTCTTCAACCAGATCGATTACGAAGATGTCGTTGAGTAAACTGTCCTTGAAAACAAACCAGTCCCCTTCAATCTTCTGCTCGGCTTCGCCAAAGATCAGGAGAGGATTTGGTTTCCTCTCTACCGCATAAAATTTAAAAGCCCTTAAACACTTATCCACAGTTTCTTCCAGCCCGTCTTCTCCTCTCAGGTCGAGAATCTGGATAGTGATGAGGTTAGAACGAATTGATTGAATCACTTCTTTCTTGTCCCCAGGCAGGATGTTGTCGAAATTGAGAATGATCTTTTCGTGTGCGCTTAGTTCGATAACCGGTGAGAGCGAAGCATCAATTGTCGGGCTGTAATCCAGGCCTGGGAGCAGCCGATAATCACCGGAAGAGATAAACGTTTTATCCAGGGCGACGGTCAGTTCCTGCAGCTTTGTGAATATCGTCTCTCTTACCTTAGCCTTTTCTTCGCCCGGGAGAGGTGGTGGGCTCAACTCGAGGACAGGAGTCTCCTCAGGAGCAGTTTCTTGTGATTCTTCAACCAGCTTGAAGGGGATAAAGAGCTTCTGGTTGGGGAAAACGCGATTGAGATCCTTTACCTCCGGGTTCATCTCCTTGAGTATCTTTATAAAAAAAGGTATTCGGCCTGCCGGCACGTGATAATTCTTCTTGTAGATCCTCCAGATATTCTCTCCCTTCTTTATCTTCTTTTCTTCGACATACACCTTTTCACTCTGATAGGGCCTGATCACGATAGACCTGCTTAACATGATCTGTGCCTCTTCTTCATGTGCTCCCGGGGAAGGGGCAGAGAGATGTAAGAACAAAGCAGGCAGTACGAGAAGATATGAGATCCGCATGCGCATATGTCTCCTTTCAATACTGAAGATAGCAGGCTACCCAGTGGTGAGGAGTAACCTCCCGCAATTCAGGGTGGGCCGTGAAGCAGTCCTTTTTCTTTTCGAGAGGACAGCGGGTTGAAAAAGAGCACCCCTGGGGAGGGTTGATTGGTGTGGGTATGTCTCCCGGCAGGGTCAACCTCCTTTTCTTTGCTTCGGGGTCAGGCACCGGTGCAGCGGAGAGTAATGCCCGGGTATAAGGGTGGAGAGGATTTTGGTAGAGCTCTTCACTCCTGGCAACCTCGACCAGCTTTCCCAGATACATCACTGCAACCCGGTTGCTGATATGCCGCACAACGCTCAAATCGTGGGAGATGAACAGGTAGGTAAGCCCGAACTCATCCTGCAGATCCGTGAGCAGATTGAGCACCTGCGCCCTGATTGAAACGTCAAGGGCTGATACTGGCTCATCAGCGATAATGATCGTCGGGTTTAGGCTCAAAGCCCGGGCAATGCCGATTCTCTGTCTCTGCCCGCTGCTGAACTCATGAGGAAAACGGTTGAGCTGATCACTATTGAGGCCGACCTTGTTCAAAAGTTCTATCACTCTGGGTTCAATCTGGTTTCTGGGAAGGAGTCTGTGGATGATGAAGGGCTCGCTCAGGATGCTCTTGACGCTCTTCCTCGGATTAAGAGATGAATAGGGATCCTGAAAGATGATTTGGATTTTCCTCCGCAGTTGCCTCAAGGCATTTCCGTTTAATCGCGTTATATCTTCTCCCTCAAAGATGATATCACCTGCGGTTGGTTTCTCCAGGAGGAGGATCATCCGGGCAATCGTGGATTTGCCGCACCCGCTCTCCCCAACCAGTCCCAGGGTTTCTCCCTGTCTCAGGCTGAAGCTCACCCCGTCAACTGCCCGCACGACCAGTTTTTTGGCAGATAAGACGCCAGCCTGTATGGTAAAATATTTCCTGAGATTCCTGACAGCAAGAAGATCAGTATTCATAGTAGTCAATAAAGCCAGCACCTCACAGAGTGGTTCTCTCCTTTTAATCCCGGCTCAGTTTCTCTACAGGGGGTAAATACCTTCGGACATCGTGTGCTGAATTTACACCCTTCCGGGAGATGGAGTATTGGCGGAACGGTACCTGGTATTGCCTCCAGCCGTGCTCTTTCTTTCTCAAGCGAATTAATCCGCGGGAGAGAATGCAGGAGCCCCTGGGTATACGGATGCAGAGGCTTTCTGAATAATTCACTGACATCTGCATATTCAACAATCCTGCCTGCATACATGACTGCAACGGTTTTTGCAGTCTCTGCCACCACCCCGAGATCATGAGTGATGAGGAGGAGCGCCATACCGAGCTCCTCTTTTAACGCATTGATGAGGTCCAGGATCTGAGCCTGGATGGTGACATCCAGGGCTGTGGTGGGTTCATCAGCTATGAGCAGCTGAGGATGGCAGGATAGAGCCATGGCAATCATTACCCTCTGCCTCATCCCTCCGCTCAACTGGTGGGGATAATCCTTGACCCTTTGCTCGGGAGAAGGGATTCCTACCAGCTGAAGCATTTCGATTGACTTTTTCCAGGCCTCTTTCTTTTTTTGCTTCTGATGGAGCTGGATTACTTCTGCAATCTGGTCACCGACGCGAAATACCGGATTGAGGGAAGTGAGCGGCTCCTGGAAAATCATGGATATCTTATTTCCTCTGATCGCCCGCATCTCCTTTTCGTTTAACCCCAGGAGGTCCGTCCCCTGGAACAGTACCCTTCCCCCTATAATCTTTCCCGGCGGATCCGGGATGAGCCTTAAGATGGAAAGGGCGGTAACGCTTTTCCCACACCCTGATTCCCCTACGAGGGCAAGGGTTTCCCGTTCCTGGACGGAGAGGCTTACTCCATCTACTGCTTTTGCCACTCCTTCTTCAGTAAAAAAATGCGTCTGGAGATTCTGAATTTTGAGCAGTTCTTCCACGTCGATTATCCTTATAAACAGAATGGGTGGTGCTGTCAAGCTTCTTGAGTGCGATCGCTGAGAAACATGGTTCCTCGTTGCTCAATAACATTTTTCCGACAATTCTAGATCTCACTTCACTGCAAAAAGACGTTTGGTCGTTCTTACGATAATTCTTACCGGAGGACCTGCCTTCGGTCTTATTTATCGAAAAAATCTTCAATTCGCACTCGGAACCCTGTTTTCGACTGTTTCAGAGATCTATACATCATTGGAAAATTCTATGGCGATGCCTTTTAAAATACCCCTTTATTTTATTCACAATCTTCGTTATCATTTTTCGTAGGGGAAGGATAAAGGAGGGAAATTATGGAAAACAAGATCACATGGGAAACTGATATGAAAACGGCCCTTGCCCGGGCCCGGAAGGAAGGCAAGCATATTTTTCTTGATTTCTTTAACCCTGGATGAATCGGCTGCAAACAGATGGATGCGGTTACGTATCCAAACGCAGAGGTAGTCAAATTTATTCAGGGAAATACCATTCCTCTCCGCGTGCCGTTTGATGCCAAGCCTCTGTCTTCAAAATTCAACATCAAGTGGACTCCAACCTTAATTGTGCTTGATCCCGATGGTAAAGAACGTCATAGAATTGTTGGTTTTGTCTCTGCCGAGGAGATGATACCTTCGTTGTTACTTGGCATCGGAAAGTCGTATTTTGAGCGGGATCAGTTCAGCGAAGCTCTCATGCGCATAGAGAGGTTACTGAAAGAGTATCCCAAGAGTAGTTCAGCCTCCGAAGCGATCTATCTGAAAGGGGTCTGCCAATACAAAGGCACCCATAATCCGAAACCACTGAGAGAAGCTTATGAAAGGCTCAAGGCAGAGTACCCTGAGAGTGAGTGGACAAAGCGGGCATATCCCTATAGGCTGATAAATTGATGGGTGTAGTTTAACTGTATAGGATGGGGATAGGATGACGAGGCGATTTCCCCTTTATGTCCTTTCCTTACTCTTTGCCTGTTTCCTTGGTGGATGTGCCCATGTTATCTCAAAAGACCTGAGAGAACAGGTTGATCCTGCGATAACATTCGGACAGGTCTTTGCAAATCCGACTGCTTATAAGGGGAAGCTGGTCCTTTGGGGGGGCGAAATTATCCAGACAATGAGCCAGAAAGATGAAACGACGACGATTGAAGTTTTTCAGACACCGCTCGGATGGGGAGAGGAGCCCAGAGGTACAAAAGGGTCTGTTGTTTCAGAAGGGAGGTTTTTAGTCCATTCGCAAGAGCATTTAGATCCATACCTCTACCGAACAGGGAGGAAGATAACGGTGGTTGGCGAAGTTCAGGGGGAAGAGACAAAAACACTCAATGAAATGAGCTATCGCTATCCGGTTATATCATGCAAACAAATGTATCTCTGGGAAGAATACCGTTCCGATCATCCAACCTCTTCCTACTACTATTACGATCCCTGGTGGAACTATCCATATTATGTAGCCCCGCACGTTCATCACCATCATGATGACTGATTCAGAGCGTTAGAAGAGTGTAATATAATCTACGTTTCCGGATATATGCATGGCTGGTGTGACTTTTTCGTTGGTAAGGCTCCTTACGACCTGCACATCAAATCTACAAATTAACTTCCCTTTCTATAAGCCTAGGAAAAAATCTTAGCATCCTGAATTTTGATTGTACATGTTTTGTGAAGATGTTAAAATCCCGCCACTGATCCAGCATTGAGTTTGTGTGATAGCAGGGGGGAAGATAAGCAAAGTGAGGCAATGATAATGGATACGAACGACTGGCAGAACTATTCTCTTGTCTTAAAAGAGCTTCTCGGGTTGGAGTATAGCCCGGTAGCGGTACATTGTTTGAAAGAACCTCCCGCACAAAAATCTGATAAAAAAGTCCGTATCTGCAGGGCAATCCTGGATGCTGGAAGAGGGGAGACCTTGCAGATAGGCAAGGAAAATAATGCCTGTTTTGGGGCAAGCTGGCATCTGGGGTTTCAGAAGATTGCTGACCCGAAGATTGGGAATATGATTAAAAAATTTGTCGTCGAAGGAGAAAAACTCTTTTGTTCTTATGAAGCGTTGGACAACTTGATTTCACAGATGAAAGAAGTTCCGGATAATGCCAGATCACAATTTTTGCTAAGTCCTATGGAGAAAGCAGTATCTGAGCCTGAACTGGTTATTTTCATCTGTGATGCACAGGCTGCCTGCCGTATTCTCACGCTTGTAACCTTTCTTGATGGCAATATGCCAAAGATAAAGATCGGAGGCCCAACCTGCAGAATGATCATCATGGAGCCCCTCTTGACCGGAGAAGTGAATTTGTCGTTTTATGATTATACCGCACGGAAAATGTGCAATGTGGAGAAGGACAAGTTATTGGTTTCTGTCCCCTATCAAAAGATT
>JAPLJA010000064.1 GCA_026388815.1 Pseudomonadota bacterium | reverse complement strand
GGATCATCTCTTTCAGGGATATCTCGAATTTTCCCGAAGGCGTACTAAAACCCTTCTTCTCGTAAGACCGGTAAGGAACTTTTCCTTTTTGGCTGACAAAGAAGCCTTCCTTCTTTAAGTTCTCAAACCCGCCTGCTTTATCCAGCCCCTCGATGCGGGATGCCGTTTTCCTGATGTATTCTTCTGTATCCTTGAAATCGAAATATTTCTCCATGCCTCCCTTGATGCGCCTCGCGATTTCTATCCACAAATCGCTCAGGGCCACTGACTCGCCTTTTGGCTTCATTGCCTCCACGGGCTTGGAGAGCCTGAGTGCCATCAACTCTCCCAGGGGGGCAGAGAGAGGCTGTCGCAGGGAAACATACGGTGTTCTGTCAAGGGAAGGTCTCACTTCCAGTCCCCATGATTCGAGATACGTGGCTGCAGGGAGTATAAGATCAGCAAAGATACTGGTTTCAGTTTTATGAGTATCCATTGCCACAAAATACGGGATGGAACTTTCATCCTTCAGAACTTCTACAAGCGACTTGCCGTCAGGGCTGGAATAAACCGGATTGTACAGGCAGGTCATGTAGAGGGAAGGCTTTATCGCCCTCTCTTTAATCTGCGCCAAGAACGAATACGGACCTTTTGCTTCTGCTGATGAAGGTTTGGCTTGAGCACGCGAAGCCACCGGCTCAAGATCAGGCAGGGAAAGCTCGCAGGGCAAGCAGTACCCGCCTTCGGCATCTATATTCCCGGCTACTGCATTCAGCAGGAGTACACATCTCTGATTGAATACACCGTGCTGGTGTCCTGTTAATCCCTGACCGCACACCACGGTGGAAGGCCTGCTAATAGCGAATTCTTCAGCAATCCTCCGGATGTCTGCAGCCTTAACGCCTGACTCCTTCTCCACCATTTCAGGCGTAAACGGCATGAGGTAGTGGTAAAGCGCTTCGCGGGAGATATTTGTCCAGCGGCGCAGGAATTCCTTGTCATCCAGGCCTTTTTCCATGATCATCCGCGCCATGGACAGAGCTACCAGTCCATCTGTGGCCGGGTTAATCGGGAACCACTCTTCGCTCTTCCCCGCGGTGTTAGACAGACGGCAGTCGAAGGTTACCATCTTGGCATTATGGGTTACCCGCGCATCAATAATTCTTTGAGCCAGGCCAAGGTACGCATCGTGTTTTTCGTAAGGATTAGCACCGAAATTGATGATGTACCGTGCATGCTTGACATCACTGATACCCAGAGGAGAGCCCCAGGTCATTGCATGTCCTGCACGTGAATTTAAATCACCCCAACCAGAGTGTTCCAGGATGAGAGAGGAGCCAAAGGCATACATGAAGCGCCGGGATAGAGGTTCTCTGGTCCCCGCCTCGAATACAAATCTGTCGTTCTTACCGCTCTCCTTCAGACCCTTCAGGCGAACAGCAAGAGTCTCGTATGCTTCGTTCCAGGTAATCCTCTTCCATTTCCCTTCACCCCTCTGCCCTGTCCTCTTTAACGGGTAGAGAACACGGTCAGGGTCTGTCAGCATATTCAGGCCGGCAATCCCTTTAGCACAAATCTTACCCCGGTTGACAGGGTGTTTCGGGTTCCCCTTTAATTTCGTTAATACCCCGTCCTCGAGATAGCCGATGATACCGCAGCCGGCAGGACACACCATGCAGGTGCTGGCAATAACCTCAGGTATCTTTCCAAGTGGGTTGATCTTCTGTAGCCCTGTTTCAGCAGCACTGAGAAGGCGGTTGCATAGTGAAAAAAAAGGGAGGCTGGCAATGCCGGTTAAACCAATCTTTAAAATATTTCTTCGCCTACGGTCTACCATCTATCCTTTCCTCGTCAACCTCACAGGAGCGGTAAAAACTCCCCGCCTATGACTACATTACACCTCATAGCATATATCCCCACCACCACCAGTATGCAGGCGAATATCAGAGCGGGAACCGTTCTTGTCCTCGGATAAAAGATAATAAAAAGAGGAATAATCTTCCCCAGAAGAGTTTCGACGCCGACAAACCAGAAGCTGAACGCCCCCGTGAGGAGAAGATTCCCGACTGCAAAAGCCTCGCGATGTGAAACGAACAGCACAGAAACATCACACATAACCAGAAAGAGATCAAAAACAATAACCCAACCCAGGATTCCGGCGAGATCAAATATCAGTGCTTTCTTGATCTCCTTCTCCTTGGAAAAATATTTGTCCTTGATAACGCAAACGAGAATCATCAGGGCAATACCTGACACCATGGCTGAAACGAGAAAGAGGAGAGGCATGATGGGAGAATTCCAGAGGATCCGTGCCTTCCCGAAGGAAAGGATAAATCCCGTATACCCATGGACAGAGATTGCAAGGGGAATGCCGATGAATCCAAAAATCTTTGTCAGCTTTAGATTCCCCCGGAACATGAAGAATCCGTAGATGATGCAATTGATGGGATAGAGCGTCAGGAGGTATGAACCCCAGGTTATGGGTGATGATGGGTTCAAGTAGACGAAGAGTTCCCACGAGCGAAACGGCTTCCCCACATGGAGGAGGAGAAAGAGTGGCGCAATGACGAGCAGGAGAGTCGCTAAAATTATACCTATTTTGCCCAAAGGCTTGTACCGCTCGATACCAAAACCATACGCCAGGGTGGAAAGGATGAATGACCCTGCGCTTAAGCCGGTCAGGTAAAAATAGGTGGCAATCATGATTCCAAATGTCTCGCCATTATAAATGGTGTAGAGAAGATTGACGTCCATTTATTTCATCCCCTCACCCACTGTTTCTATTGAAGTTATATCGAGTCCCCCGATATAGAATACGCGCGGTTCAGTGTTCATCTCGGGCTTTACCACCTGGAAAGGATTGAGAGCAAGCAGCTTTGAAACCTCACTGTCAGGATCTTTCAGGTTGCCAAAGACCCGTGCGCTGTTCGGGCAGGCTGACACACAGGAAGGTTGGATTCCCTTTTCTACGAGATGAAGACAGAACTCACATTTCTGCGCTATGTTTTTTATAGGATTGATATACCGCACCCCGTACGGGCAGGCGGCCATACAATACCTGCAACCAATGCACCGGTGCGGGTCAATATGGATGATACCATCCTCCCGCTTATAGGTAGCGATGACCGGGCAGACTGTCGTACAGATGGGGCGTTCACAATTGTTGCAGAGGAGAGGTAAAAAGAATTTCCGTACCTGCGGGTAGGTCCCCCTCTCAATCTGTTTGACCCAGGAACGCCATACCCCGAGTGGGACCTCATTCTCATTTTTGCAGGCTACCGAACAGCTGTGACAGCCGATGCAGCGTCTGAGGTCAATCACCATCCCGTATCTGACAGAGCTGTGGTTCTCTTTTTTCATTGTTCTTTGACCGGAGGAGCTTCATCAGGGATGATATATTTATCAATCATCCTCTTTCTCCACGTTTCATCCCGTAACCTTTTAACGATAAAAAGCACACCATAGACCACGACTCCCAGGATGAAAACAACCATAAGCAGAAGGTATACTATCCTCATCAGAAATGTTACGGGCTGCTCAGAAAAAGATGCTTTGAGATGAATCGGGCTGAAGAATATTTTTGTTCCCTTTTCCATGGTGTGACATCGGTTGCAGTACTGTGCATCCTGACTTCTCTTGCTGTGCCTCGACTCACGGTAATGGCAGTCAATGCACATCGTCTCCTCAAACCTCTGGGAAAAATCAGTTTTTTCATGGGAGTTGAGCCTGAACTTAACGACCCGGTTCATGAGACCTGAAATACCCTTCCCTTCTTCATGACACTGACCACACGCTCTCTGTGCATTTATGCTGTTGAGAGATGAACGTGGATCGGTACGGGGGTAAAGGGCATGTTTTGTATGACAGTCATAGCAGTAAACAAATTTCTCATCTTTCAATGGAACGCCGACAGGATGAATACTCTTTTTAGCCTCTTCAAAATTTTTCTTGTGGCTGGTAAAGCCCTTGACATCTTTCAGGTGGCATTCCCTGGTGCAGTCCACTTGTACATAGCCAGTGCGGGGGTGGGCTTTATTATCTGCGTTAACGTGGCAATCAACACAGGTGACACCCTTTTTATGGTGTATGTCTTCAGCCCAGGTTTTTTCGTTAACCCAGAGAGAAATAATACGAACGCATTAAGTAAAGCGTCATTGCGAGGAGTGAAACGACGAAGCAATCTCTTGTTTATGAGGTGAGATTGCCACGCTCCCGTTGGTCGCTCGCAATGACAATGTAATAGCATTTAACACGTTTGCATTAGTCTAACTATTTTCTGTCTCACCACAATCTGATCAGCCGGATTCCTGAAGGTTGTATCGAACTGTTCGATCACTCTATACTTTCAGGTATCTTTCCCGCTTATCACTCTGAGCGCAGTTTTTTACATTCCTGGGTAAAAATGGGCACTACCTTAAAAAGATCATCTACGATCCCATAGTCACATTTGCCAAAGATCACTGCGTCCGGGTCTTTATTTATTGCTACGATAACCTTGGAAGTCCCCATCCCGGCAAAATGCTGGATTGCACCTGAAATTCCACAGGCAATGTAAAGATTGGGCGAGACTACTTTGCCAGTCTGCCCGACCTGGTCGATTTGAAGCCTCCATCCGGCATCTACAGCCGCTCTCGATGCGCCGACAGTTGCGTCCAGAACATCAGCCAGTTCTTCTAAGATCTTGAAGTTTTCAGGGCCTTTCATGCCTCTGCCGCCGGATACGATGACGTCGGCCTCTGTGAGGTCAACCTTTTCTCCTGCTGTCTTGATCGTTTCAACGATCGTGGTCTTGATGTCAGCAGCGCTGATGTTTGTCTTCAACCGAATTACCTCTGCCTTGCGAGAGTCACTCAGCACCTTAGCAGGCAAGATATTTGGACGGACTGAAGCCATCTGAGGTGTATCGCTGCTGAAACCGACTTCTGCTATGACCTTACCGGCATACATGGGCCTGGTAGCAGTAAGCTTCCCTTCACTGTCCAACCCAATTTTTACACAGTCAGTTGCCAGCCCTGCTCCCAGCCGTGTTGCAACCCGGGGTGAAAGGTCCTTACCAATAACCGTCGCCCCAAAAAGCAGGATAGATGGCTGCTGCTCCTTGGCCAGGTCAGCCAGAGCCTTTGTATATCCGTCAGTCGTATATTGGCTGAGCAATTCGTTCTCTAATACATAAATCTTGTCAGCACCGTACTGTCCGATTACTTCTACAAATGATCCTATGTTGTTGCCGAGGACCACTGCGCAGAGTTCTTCGCCCTTCTGATCAGCTAACTTTCGAGCCTCAGAGAGCATCTCAAAGGTTACCTTCCTGATTTTATCATCTTTATGTTCAACAAAGACCCACATACCCTTTGGCATGATTTATCTCCTTTCTCCCCTTAGACCAGGCTGCTGAAAAACGCCCATCTGCGTCGTTCCCCTCGTCCTTCGTCGTTGCAGTGTACATCCATGTACACCTCACTTCTCAGGATTTCGGGCGCCTTGCATCTGGACATTTTTGATCAGCCTTACAAAAGTTGCTTTATCAGCAAACTGTTAGATAATCTTTGCTTCTTCGCGCAAATTTACCTCTTTTTTCTTCGCCTTCATAATTCCGGGGAGAGAAGCATACCGAGGCTCGTTCAGGCCTTTCTGGCAGGTAAGAACAGCCGGGAGAGTGGTTTCGATTACTTCCTCGCCACCAACGACCTGCCTGTTCACTTTCGCCTTCTTCTTATCCGATGCCACTTCAACCTTGGTAACCAGGTATATCTGGGGTATGCCCAGCATCTCAGCCAGAGCAGACCCGACCTGTGCAAGGTCGTCATCTATGGCCTGTCTTCCACAGAAGATAATGTCGTATTCCAACCCTTTAATCGCCTGGGCAAGGACTTTCGCTGTCGTATAGGCATCGCCGTCTTCAAAGGCAGGGTCATCCAGGTGGATCGCCTTGTCAGCGCCCATTGCTAATGCCATCCTGATTGATTCTATTGCCCGCTGTGGGCCCATGCTGACAATGGTCACTGTCCCTGCTCCGAATTTTTCTTTCAGTTTCAGGGCCTCTTCTACACCAAACTCGTCATACGGGTTGATGACGTATTTTATGTCTTGCGCGATTATACCGGATCCATCCGGCTTGATCCTGATCTGTGCTTCTGTATCAGGGACCTGTTTTAAACACACAATACTGTTCAAGTTATCCTCCTCTGGTTAATGAAATCTGACCATCTTTACGTGATGCTTTTTCAGGCTGTCTTCCCCTTCCCCTTTGTAGCATTTTTCATCATGCCCTGAATAAATATTTCACTGATCTGTTTGGCCGATTCTGCAATACTATGCTTTCTAGTAGTGGAAAGTACCCAGTACCTCCCCATTTCATCGAGGGCTCCGAAAAACGCTCTCTTGGCGATGCCGGTATTGATATCCTCTCTGAATATGCCCTGCTCCTGGCCTTCTTTGATGATGGAGGCAAAGATATTGAGAAATTCCATGTATTGATCCTTAACATAATCTCTCATGAACTTGCTACTCTGCCTTAACTCAACTTGCAGGACTTCTGCCAGATCCTGATTCCTGGTCATTAAGCTTAAGTGGTTTGATGCAAACTTACGTATCTTTTCGATTGGATCCTTCTGCTTGGCAAGGTCTTCCTTCATGTTGTTGATTATCTTCCTCATCTCTTCTTCAAAGAGTGAAATGAGGATGTCATCTTTACTTTTAAAGTAGAGGTAAATCGTACCGTCTGCCACATTTGCTTCTCTTGCAATCTCAGATACCCGAGCGTTATAGAACCCTTTCCGGGCAAAGACCTTTATTGCAGCCTGAATGATCTTCCTGTGTTTATCCTCTGACTTCATGTTGCCTCATGAATTTTCTCCAGCCGATCTCCCCGCTCTCAGTAAAGAATGAATGATTACTCATTCAGTGAAAAATTAACACAGCCTCTAAGAGCTTGTCAAGCAAATTCATGAGAGAATTATTTTGGGGTTTTCAATACCTGTATTACAAGACTTTCCTGATGCTTACGGCACACACCTTATATTCTGGTATCTTTGCTGTTGGATCAAGTTTATCCAGGGTGAGAAGGTTTACTGCTGATTCTTTAAAATGAAAAGTAACGAAAACCACCCCTTCAGGTGAACGTTCAGTAACTTTTGCCTTTACTTCTATCTTCCCTCTCCTGGATTTTACTTCGAGAAGATTACCATCCTGGCAACCCAATATTTTTGCATCGGCCGGACTGATTTCCAGACTTCCTTCCGGATAGTATTCATTGAGGTGCGCTGAATGCCTGCTCATATTGCCTGAATGATAATGGTAGAGCACTCTACCGGTAGTCAGAATAAAGGGATATTCCTTGTCTGGAAGCTCAGGTGGTTCTTGATATTTTATAACATGAAATTTCCCCAATCCTCGGGTGAATTTATCACGGTGTAAAATTTTTGTGCCGGGATGCTCCTTATTGGGGCAGGGCCACTGTAAGCCATCCCCTTCCAGCCGATCGTACGTAATTCCACCATAGCTCGGTGTGAGCCGAGCAATCTCATCCATAATCTCTGAAGGATGGTTATACACCATTGGATAACCCATCTTGCCTGAAAGTTCACAGATGATCTGCCAGTCCGGTATTGCATCTCCAAGAGGATCAATCGCCTTTCTCACTCTTTGGACTCTCCGTTCGGTGTTCGTGAAGGTCCCTTCTTTTTCAGCGAAGGAAACTCCGGGCAGTACTACATCTGCATAACGTGCGGTTTCGCTTAAGAAAATATCCTGAACCACGAGGAATTCAATCTTCTGCATTGCTTCCCTGATATGGGTAAGGTTGGGGTCTGTGAGCAATGGATCTTCACCCATCACATACAAGGCCTTGATTTTTCCCTGTTCGATCGCGTGCATCATTTCAACCAGGGTAAGGCCAGGCTTTTCTGATAGATGCACCTTCCAGGCATTCTCAAACTTGGCCCTTATATTTTCATCAGATATATTCTGATAACCAGAAAAAACGGGAGGAAGAGCACCCATATCGCAGGCACCCTGCACATTATTCTGCCCTCGCAAGGGGTTGATGCCGCAGCTTTCCTTCCCTAGCTTTCCACATATCATGGCAAGGTTTGCCAGGGCCTTAACACAGTCTGTCCCGGCTACGTGCTGGGTTATACCCATAGCGTAGAAAATGGCTGAGGCAGGAGAGGTGGCATAAATTCTGGCTGCTTTTTTTAAACTCTCAGCGGGAACACCAGTAATTTTCTCCACAGTTGTAGGATCATATTCCTTAACCGATTCTTTCAATTCTTCAAAACCCTCAGTCCTGCTCTGGATAAATTCTTTATCCTGAAGATTTTCTGCCAGAATGCAATTAATAAGCCCATTGATCAACGCTACATCGGTGCCTGGCTTTTGCTGTAAATACACGGTGGCATAATTGGTCAGCTCAATGGCGCGGGGATCAGCAACGATCAGTTGTGCGCCTCGCTCCTTTACCGCAGAGATCATCAAAAGGCTGATGATCGGATGGTTCTCGGTGGTATTCGATCCAATTACAAAGAGGCAGTCTGTATTTAGGGTCTCCTCAATGGAATTTGTCATGGCGCCGCTGCCAAAAGCTGCCGCCAGACCGGCGACAGTAGAGGAGTGTCAGAGGCGTGCGCAGTGGTCAACATTATTTGTGCCTACCACTGCCCGGGCAAATTTCTGAAGGAGATAATTCTCTTCATTGGTACACTTGGCTGAGGAAAGGAAACCGATGCTTTCCGCCCCATATTTTTCTTTTATCTCTTTCAGCTTTTTAGCTATCAGAGTAAGGGCATCATCCCAGCTTGTTTTTTCAAAATCCTCAGTAGGCTCTCTTTTTGCTCCCTTGCGTAACAGCGGAGTGACGAGACGGTCTGCGTGATGAATATAATCGAACCCATACCTCCCCTTGACACAGAGGCTCCCCTTATTGACAGGGCTATCTTTCCATGAGGTTACATTCACTATTTTCCCGTCTTTGACATTCAGTTCGATGTTGCACCCTACGCCGCAGAAACTACAGATTGTCCTTACCTTTTCCAGTTCCCACTCTCTCCCCTGAAAACGTCTCGATTTATCCATCAGTGCGCCGGTTGGGCATACTCCCGCGCACTGGCCGCAGAACACACAGGTACTGATATCATCCTGGAGGGGGCGGTCAAACGCTGCACCGGGCCTCATATCAAACCCTCTCCCGATGAAATCGATTGCCTCTGCATGCTGAACCTGGTTGTCTACCGTTACGCAACGGCCACAGAGTATGCACTTGTTGTAATCCCTCTCAAAAAAAGGATTGGTAATATCCACAGGATGGGCATGTTTCTCCCCTTTGAAACGGCTGGTGGTAACGGCCATCTGATAGGCGTACTTCTCAAGCTTGCAATCACCGCTCTTCTCACAGGTCATACAGTCATAGGGGTGATCGGAAAGGAGAAGTTCTATGACCATCCTGCGTGCTTTTTTCACCCTCGGCGTGTCGGTATATACTACCATCCCTTCTGCAACCGGATAGCTGCATGAGGCTATCAGGTTCTTCGCCTTTTCAACCTCGACCACGCAGATCCGGCAACCACTGAACGGGGCAAGATCATCGCGATAGCAGAGGTGAGGAATCTCGATGCCGAGCTTCTTAGCTGCCTTCAGGATGGTAGTCCCTTTTTCAACCGTTACCTTTTTGCCATCTATCGTTAGATTGACGCCTGACACTCTCTTATCCTCCTCTTTATTCTTCCAGATCACACCGCAAGCATCGTCTGGCTTCTTCCCTTGCTTTCGCCAGACTGTAACCCTTCACCACTTCATCAAAATTTCGGACTCTCTTCGGCACAGGTGTTACAGGGACCTTCACCCGCATCATGTTCTTTGTCTCTTCTTCTGCCTTGGGAAGACCCACCCTCCTGGGAGGGACGCGAAGACGATTCTTCTTCATGTCTTCACCTTTCAGGAATTTGTCAATTGAAATGGCTGCTTCCTCCCCTGCGTGGAGGGCCTCAACGACGGTGGCCGGACCTGACACTACGTCTCCTCCGGCGAAGACACCAGGTTTTGTAGTAGCCAGGGTGATGGGGTCCACCACGATGGTATTTCCTTTGCCTGCCTCAATATCCTTTGAAACATACGATACATCCGGAACCTGGCTGATAGCAGCAATAACCATATCAACGTCCATGACAAATTCAGAACCTTCTTTTGGTACCGATCTCCGCCTCCCGCTCGCATCAAAGTTGCTCAACTCCATGGAGAGACACTCCAGCCCTGCAACCTTTTTCCCTTTTCCTATCACCTTGCTGGGAGCCGCCAGAAATTTTATCCTGATTCCTTCTTCTATCATCTCCTCAATCTCTTCAGGGCTGGCAGGCATTTCTTCTCTGGTCCTCCGGTATAGCATGGTAACCTCTTTGGCCCCCAGCCTCAAAGCAGTTCTCGCAGCATCTATTGCAGCATTTCCTTCCCCGACCACTGCTACGCTCTTGCCCACACTCACCTTCTTACCAAGGTTCACCATGCGAAGGAAAGAGACAGCATCCATCACCCCTGCAAGGTTTTCGCCTTCTATCCCCAGCTTCATGCCCTGGTGAGCACCTGTTGCAAGAAAAACTGCCTTGAACCCCTGCTGGGAAAGTTTCTCTATGGTAAACTTTTTCCCTACAGGCGTATTCGTTCTTATTTCAACGCCAAGTCCCCTGATAAAATCAATATCTGCCTTGAGTATCTTCCTGGGCAGCCGGTATGACGGTATTCCTACAGCCATCATCCCTCCGGCTACTGGCAAGGCTTCGAAGATGGTGGCCTTGTATCCTTTCCGGGCCAGGTGATAAGCGCAGTTCAATCCTGCCGGGCCAGAGCCGATAACGGCCACTTTTCCCTTCCGTGCCGGCTCAACATCAACCTGCGTCTTCCAGCGATACTTCAACCCGTAATCTGCTGCCACTCTCTTCAAGTACTCAATGGCAATGGGTTGATCAAGGTCTCCTCTTTTGCATCGGGTCTCACAGGGATGGACACAGACCCTCCCGCATACTCCGGCCAGAGGATTTCTCTGACGGACGAGATCGAGGGCTTCACCAAATTTCCCGTCCGCTATCAGTGCTACATATCCAACAGCATCAACGTTCACCGGGCAGATATGTTCACAGGGTGCATAGACCAGCGCTTCGCACACGGCAGTTGGACAACGCTTTTCACAAATATGCGCCTCGTATTCGTCACGGAAATAGCGGATCGTAGATAGCACTGGATTGGGTGCGGTCTGTCCTAATCCACAGAGGGCTGAATCATTCATAGCTTGCCCCATTTCGAGTAGCAGTTCAATATCCCCTTCTTCGCCCTCTCCCTTGCTGATGCGATCTAATATCTCGAACATCCTCTTAGTGCCTATCCGGCAGGGTACACACCTTCCGCATGACTCACTCTGGTTAAAATTCAGAAAAAACTTTGCAATATCTACCATACAGGTGTCTTCATCCATCACCACCATCCCGCCGGAACCCATGATAGCACCGATCTTTTCCAGGGGGTTGTTATCGATGGGTAAATCTAAATATCGTGCCGGCACACAACCACCTGATGCTCCGCCCATCTGTAGTGCCTTGAACTTCTTTCCCTGTGGGACTCCACCCCCGATATCAAAGATAACTTCTCCTACCTTGATCCCGATGGGAATCTCAATCAGTCCCGTATTATTCACTTTCCCGCTCAGGGAGAAGATTTTGGTTCCCTTACTCCCTTCCGTCCCCATGCTGGCAAACCAGTCTGCCCCTTTAAGGATAATGGATCGAATGTTGGCATAAGTCTCCAAATTATTGATATTGGTTGGTTTACCCCACAATCCTTCCTGAGCCGGGAAGGGAGGTCGGGTTCTAGGCATCCCCTTCCTGCCTTCGATGGATTCAATCAGTGCGGTCTCTTCTCCGCAAACAAATGCCCCGGCCCCTTCTTTGATGGTAATGGTAAAGCTGAAGTTTTTCCCCAGGATATTTTCTCCCAGTAACCCCAGTCTCTCTGCATCTGCCACTGCTATTTTGAGATGCTCAACCGCAATCGGGTATTCAGCCCCAACGTAGATATAGCCAGCCGTTGCACCCATGGCATAGGCACCAATGATTAAACCCTCTAAGGTGCTGTGGGGATCACTCTCTAAAAACTTCTTGTGCATTCCGATGTCCGGGTCACCTTCGCTCGCATTACAGATCAAATATTTCACTTTACTCGGTGATGCCCTCATGAAGGACCATTTCATCCCGGTAGGAAACCATGCACCACCCCTTCCCCGCAGTCCTGATCTCTTCACTTCATCAATAACCTGATCAGGGGTCATGGTAGAAAGAACTTTTGCCAGGGCCGCGTAACCGTCACGTTCTATATAATGCTCAATCCTTTTCGGGTCGATCCTGCCACAATTGCTTAAGACATTGATCACCTGTCCACGGAAAAAAGGGATGTCCTTAGCAAAAGGGATTGCTTTACCGGTTTCCGGATCGTGATAGAGCAGCCGCTCAACCACCTTCCCCTGTCCGATGGTTTTTGAAACTATCTCAGGAACATCCTTAGGCGTTACCTGCTGGTAAAAAATCCCTTGAGGATCTATCCCTACTACCGCTGCCTTTGCACAAAACCCATGGCAGCCGGTTTCTCTTATCTCAACCTTCTGTCCCCATTTCTTCTTTTTGATCTCTGCTCTGAATGCTTTGCACAGTTCTTCTGCACCGTAAGCCCGGCAACCCGTCATGCAGATCCTCACACACATCTTTTGAGGATCGACTTTTTTCTGAATAGCAAGTCTCAACTCTCCCAGATCTTTTATGCTCTTTAACCTGCTCATGAAGAACCCTTTCCCATTAACTGTACTGTTTAAAAATAGATTCAACCTTCCGAGGTATTAACTTCCCGTAGTAATCCCTGTCGATCATCATCACCGGGGCGAGAAAACAGGCCCCGAGACAGGCAACGGTCTCCAGAGAGAACTGGTAGTCCTCGGTAGTCTCACCGTCCTTAATGCCCAGAGCCTGCTTGATGACCTTGAGAACAGGCTTCGCATCCCGCACATGGCAGGCTGTTCCCCTGCATGCCCGGATGGTGTGTTTCCCTCTCCGTTCGAGATAGAACTGGGCGTAAAAGGTGATGACGCCGTACACCCTGGCAACGGGCACCTTTGTTTTTCTGCTGATGTGCAGAATGACTTCTTCCGGGAGGTACCCGTATATCTCCTGAGCTTCCTGGAGAATGGTAATGAGCGTACCTTCCTTACCCCGGTACTTTTCAATCACCTTATCCAGTTTGCTTACATCAATCTCGTTCCCCATGATCAATCCCTTCCTTTCCCAGAAATTCTTTCGTGATGTCGCTCCTTGTTCTTTTTAAGATTGAGAGCCTCTATAGCTTTTACCAGGAGCATGAGCGTTTTGTTTACAGGGACAGGTATGCCCAGAGCTTCACCCTCCCGGACAATTGCGCCGTTGATAAAATCGATCTCCGTTCTCTTATGATTCAAAACGTCCTGGAGCATTGATGAATAATTACTCGCCGTCGCCTGGCACACCCTTTCCGTTTGGGCGACAGGGTCGGGCCATTTAACCTGAATACCCTTTGTCTTTGCAACTGCTGCCGCCTCTTCAACTGCGCTCCGCATAATCTCCCTTGTTTCCGGATAGTCAAGGAGTTCGCCATTCCGCAAACGGAGAATGGCAGTCAACGGGTTGATAGCTGCATTGATGAGGGCTTTACTCCACAGTACTCCCTCAACGTCATCGGTAAGAGCAGTCTCTATTCCTGCTCCATTTAGCAGGGAAGTGATTTCTACCGCTTTCTCTCTGGATTCTTTAGAGAGTGCGCCGATAATCGTTTCTCCCTTTCCTGCATGACGGATCTTTCCTGATCCGAGATCCGTGGCTCCTTGAGCGGTTATTCCACCCAGAGTATTTTCCATTCCTACGGCTTGAGCAATTATTTCAACGTTCCCCAGCCCATTCTGGACGGTCAAAACAGGCGTGCCGCTTTTGAGAACAGGCGCTACTTCTCGAACAGCCCTTTCTGTATCGTAGGACTTCACACAGAGAATTGCATAGTCAGCTTTACCGATTGCTTGAGGACTTGTAAATATCTCGACACGGACTGTGCTCACACCCCGTTCACTTTCTATTGTCAAACCATCTCTTGTGATTTTCTCAACCCGTTCCCCATTGCTCTCCAGCATCGTAACCCGCTGTCCTGATTGTATCAGAAAGTGTGCAAAAAGACTCCCGATAGCACCTCCGCCTATAATGAGGATGTTCACGGTACACTCTCTTCATTCAACCAGTTTTTCTGAATTTCCAGGGCAACATTTTCAACCTCCAGGTATACTTCAGGGCTTGCTTTCCAGGGGACCATATCCTTCTGATATCCTTCCACGATGCTCTCACTATAGGGTAGGAATCCTAACAGGTGAAAATCTCTCAGGTTATCCTGGAGAAATAGTTTTTCTTCTTCATTCTTCACTTTGTTTCCTACCACTCCGATCTTCTTCAGTCCCAGATGTCCTGCCAGTTCCCTGATGCGATATGACGTTTCCAGGCTCCTTTTACTAGGTTCCACCACGATCAGCAGCATGTCAACAGCCCTGGCTGTTCCTCTGCCCAGGTGTTCTATGCCCGCCTCCATGTCAAGTATGACCATCTCGTTCCGCGCAAGCAAGAGATGCTGAATGAGCGCCCTCAAAAGAACACTCTCAGGGCATACACACCCACTCCCTCCCTTTTTGACGGTACCCATCACCATGAGTTTCATTCCGTCATGCTCTCTCCAGAGCTTTTCGGGGAGATCGTCTACCTTGGGATTGAGCTTAAAAAGTGCGCCGAGAGAACCCGTCTTGGCACCGGTCCTCTCTTCAATCAAATCTTTCATCTCGACTAAGGGCCTTATCGTCTCAGGGGCGGGAAACCCGAGCGTTGCCGCGAGATTCGTATCAGGGTCAGCATCTACGGCAACAACCGAGTAGCCCCATGCTACAAATGCATGGGCAAGCGATGCAGCAAGTGTTGTTTTTCCGACGCCGCCTTTGCCGGTTACTGCTATCTTCATTTACTCTTTACCACTGGATGGCTACAACTCTCATTACTCTCGATGACAGAATGGGGTCATAATATAGATCATGCAATCAGTTCAGAAATAATCTCTGCGATGTCTTTTACTTTTACCGTTTCCTGTGCCTTCTCGTCTTTGACACCATCCTCAAACATCGTCAAGCAGTAGGGGCAGGCAACTGCTATCGTCGAAGGATTTGTCTGAAGGGCTTCCTGGGTTCGCTCTAAATAGATTCTCTTGCCCACCTTCTCTTCCATCCACATTCTTCCACCACCTGCACCACAACAAAAGCTTTTATTCTCTCGTCTTTTCATTTCAAGCGGTGGGTTCCCTCCGGATGCAACCTTTAGTATTTCTCGTGGTTCATGATAGATTCCATTATACCTTCCCAGATAGCATGAATCATGAATGACCGTCTTCCCGTCTGCTTTTGCTTTCAACGTAATAATCCCCTTTTTCAAGAGATCAGAGATCAACTGAGTATGATGTATCACTTCAAAATCAGCCCCGAATTGTCTGTAATCATTCTTGAGTACGTTAAAACAGTGCGGACAATGGGTAACGATCTTTTTAGTGTTATATTTTCTGATAAGTTCGACATTAGATCGGGCCAACTGATCGAAGACGTACTCATTCCCCAACCGGCGCTGGGAATCACCGCAACACTTTTCCTCGGTGCCCAGAATCCCCCAGGAAAGATTGGCCGCATTGAGTATATGGCTTACGGCAACAGCAACCTGACGATTTCTTGAATCAAAAGCGCCGGCACATCCTACAAAAAAGAGGTAATCTACTTTCATACCCTCAGAGAGTATTTTAATATCGAGCCCCTGAGCCCATTTTGTCCGTTCAGACAGAGCGATTCCCCAGGGATTAAAACGCTGCTCAGAATTTTCAAAAAAGTTTATCAGTTCTCCTGGGAACGATGCCTTTTCCATTACTAAGTGCCGTCTCATCCAGAGAAGTTTTGGCACATGTTCGATAAATACCGGGCATTTCTCCATACATGCGCCACACGTTGTACATTCCCAGATGGCCTCAGTAGAGATACTCTCTTCCTTCTGATGGTTGATGAGCGGAACAACCATAGCGGCATCATCAGGGGCTGCCGCCAGGGTGTCAGCAGGGCGAGAGGATAGGATCGCTCTTCCATTCTTTAAAAGATTCATTTTCCCCTGGTGAATAAGAATTCTGGGATTCAATTCTTTCCCGGTATTATTAGCTGGACAGGCTGCCTGACATCTCCCGCACTCGGTGCAAGAGAAAAAGTCTAAAAGATCCTTCCACGAAAATTGCACGATCTTTGAAACCCCAAAGGTGAGCCCCTTTCTGAACGTCATCCGGGGAAGCGTATTAACAAAAGAAAAGCTTCTGAAAAAACAGTTTGGAATTGCAGTTAAAATGTGGAGGTGTTTGCTATACGGTAAGTAGTTTAAGAAAAAGAGGAGAATAATCGCGTGGATCCACCAAAAGCAGCGTGATAACAGATGGGTTGTATCGCTGTCTACACCTGTAAAAAGGCTCGAAAGACCCAAGGAGAGAGGGACCCAAGCTTTCATCGTGTCATCGCCTAACTGAATCTCAGCGGCGTGTAAACCGAAGTAGGCTGCCATAAGAAAGGCAACAAGGGAAAGAATAAAAAAAGCTTCGAAGGTAGCTTCAATATGGGGAGGGCGGAAAAATATCCTCCTGATGACGGCGACCACTACTGATATGAGGACTGCCAGAGACATGATATCTGCCAAGAAGAGCAAGATGCCATAAGGGACGTGGCCTAAAAACTCAAAAGAGAAACGAGGGAATATACCAGCAACGATGAATTGGAAATTGATGAGGAGAAGTACCATAAATCCCCAGGAGAGAACGAAGTGGTTTATCCCGAACTTTTCACTCACAACACGGAGCTGGATGAATGCATACAGGATCATGCCCTTGAAGCGCGACCAGAGCAGATCAAACCTGTTTTCCCACCTCCCCAGACAGAGCATCGCAAAATACCGGTATACGTTTCTCAAAAAGAAACCTGCTGCAAACAGAAAAACGATAGCAAATAGGAATGACTCTAACCTGCTCAAAACAGACCCCCTTCTTTTAATCCCTGTTACTTATGAATTTTGAGTGCTCACTTTTTCCTCTAACAGGCTGCTGAAAAACGCCCATCTGCATCGTTCCCCTCGTCCTTCGTCGTTGCAGCGTACATCCAAGTACGCCTCACTCCTCAGGATTTCGGGCGCCTTGCATCTGGACATTTTTAAGCAGCCTTACAAACAGTTGCTTTTTCAGCAAACTGCTAATGTTTCACAGGTCACAGCTGTCAATACGATCCCCTCTTGTAGTGCAGCTCATTCACACACCATAGATTTTGCACCCCGTTCTTTGAGCTGTTCTATAATTACTGGCACGATCTGGAAGACATCTCCCACGATGCCCAGGTGTGCAACTTCGAAAATAGGTGCAGTCTTATCCTTATTGATAGCAATAATGTAGTCAGCGTTCTGCATGCCAACTAGGTGCTGGATAGCGCCTGAAATACCACATGCGATATACAACTTTGGTTTTACGGTCTTTCCAGTCTGACCCACCTGACGGTCTGGAGAAATCCATCCTGCATCCACTGCACTGCGGGAGCATCCCACAACACCTCCTAAAAGGTCAGCGAGATTTTGTAACAGCTTAAAATTATCGGCATTCAGCATACCTCGTCCGCCGCTCACGATAATGTTTGCCGCAGAAATATCTACAGAACTTTCTGAAACGAGATTGATAACTTCCAATACCTTGGTAGTAACTTCACGTTCGGGCAGGGTAAAGGGCTCTATGATCGTTTCGCCTTTCCTGCCTGGCATAAAATCCTGCTTGGACATAACATGAGGTCTTACTGAAGCCATCTGGGGTCGGGCAGTTTCAGTTAAGATAGTCGCCATAATGTTTCCACCAAAGGCAGGTCGGGTCTGTTCAAGAAGACGCATCTTCTTATCAATGGTAAGCCCAGTACAATCAGCTGTTAAACCGGTATTGAGTTCCGTAGCCACTGCTCCGGCAAGGTCTCTGCCCAATCCAGTTGCGCCCATGAGGACAATTTCAGGCTTGCACTTTCTTATGAGTGATATCGACCCGTGAAGATATGGCTCTGTGCGATAGTGGCTTAGGATAGGGTCATCCATGAGATATACTTTTTCTGCACCATACCCGAAAGCCTCGTCTGCAAGTGCTTTAATATTTGAGCCCAAAATAAATGCAGACAGTTCAACACCCAAATCCTGTGCTAATGTCCTTCCCACGCCCAGTAATTCCCAGGAAACGGAGTGTGCTACCCCATCAGTTTGTTCAACGAATACCCATACCCCTTTCCAGGCAAGAACATCCACTCCACCTTTTTTGAGTTCTGTTTCCTCCTCATCACTCAAACTTTCTGATTCTATCTCAGAGGGAATTGCTGCTTCACCTGGAGGGAAAATAATCTCGATGGCATCGGCTGGACACACTTTGATACATTTACGGCAGCCAATGCATTTAGCATCTTCGAATATTGGTTCTCCTGACTCACTCATTTCAACGGCATCTGTTGGGCAGGCCGCCTGACATTTAGCGCCACAGGCAATACACTTTCCCTGTATCAGTAGCGCTTTACCCCGTGGTTTCTTCTTCTTCTTTAATTTCTCTTCCATCCTTCCTCCCGAGAATGTTACCTACTTTTCAAAAGAAACAATGTCCCAGCTCGAAAGTTTTTCAATCGCTTTGTCTATCGCCTGGTGTATATACTTTCCTTCACCAGGGATAATCTCGCCCTTTTCCCTCTGTGGTGCAAAAATCCTCCTGACCTGTGTAGGAGAGCCTTTGAGTCCAATCAGATTCAGGTCCAGTTTTAATTCATCATTTGTCCAGACAGGAAGTTTTTTGTCTGCTGCGTCAAGCCTACCTGGTACCGTAGGATAACGGGGTACATTGATCTCTCGGAGCACGGTAATGAGGGCGGGGAGTTTTGACTCTACAATCTCATGATATCCCTCAAGCCTTCTCCGCACCTGTATGGTCTTCTTGCTCTCATCAATTACCAGGATCTTGTCAACTAGAGTGAGTTGGGAGAACTTCAACCGGCGTGCTATTCCGGGACCCACCTGTGCCGTGTCACCATCAATCGTCTGCTTCCCGCAGATAATCAGGTCAATTGGTACTTTTTCACCGAGTTTAGCAACAGCTTCCGCCAATACCTTGCTCGTTGCAAGGGTATCTGCACCTCCAAATGCACGGTCACTGAGAAGTACAGCATCATCAATCCCCAATGCAATAGCTCGCTTGAGCACACTCTCTGCCGCTGGAGGACCCATTGATAGAGCGGTAATATGTGCTCCATACTTGTCTTTTAACCTTAAGGCCTCCTCAATAGCATGGGTATCAAAGGGATTAGTAATAAAAGGGACCCCTTCTCTCACTAACGTATTCGTGACAGGGTCAATTGTGACCTGGGTTGTATCAGGAACCATTTTTACACATACAACGATTTTCATAAAAACACTCCTCATCACTCAAAAATATTCATTTGCAAATTGAGCATTTATTTATGCTGGGTAGAGATCCTTCCACTGGACATCACGCGGATGGGAAGGATATTGGGGACATATTTCAGGCGCATTCCTCCGGCAAGATCTGCACCGGCATAACTGCACCAGTTACAGCAGAATGCAACAATTTTAGGTTCGAACTCTTTCTTCTCTTCCATAGGACTAAAAATAATTAGCGTAAAAAAATAGCATATATTCTGCTTTTGTCAATCTAAAATACCAATCAATTATTGCATTTTGCAAAGAATATATTTATGTGCCTTATGCGGAACGTTCCAAGAATTTTATTCTTTCCCTATTGCCCTCTCTAACCGTGCTTTTGCTATATGGTAATCACTTAAGGCGGTATAGTAATTATTCTCAGCCTGAGTTAAGAGTACTTGAGCATCAAGCACATCAGTGGTCGTTGCCATCTGTTCGCTGTACCGTTCCCGGTTGAGCCGGAAATTCTCTTCAGCCTGATCAATCGCGGTTTTCGTCACTAAAATATTCTTCTCCGCTTCAATAACATTGAGGTAGGTATCCTTCACCTCCAGCGCGATTACATCTCCTACCTGTTTCTTCTGTTCCTCTGCCTGGGACACGTGTGTTCTGCTGGCGCTGATCTGATAATACTTCTTACCCCACTCCCAGATATCCCAGCTGAAGACCGGGGTCACCATCCAGCTTTCTGAATCTTCATAGGGATTCCCCTGCAAGCCTGCATGATCACCCATCTTCTGGTAATTGATAACAAGCGAGAGGGTCGGGTAAAGGCTGCTCATTGTTAGGTTGACATTCCTCCGGGCACGTTCAAGGTTCAAGGAAGTCTCCTTCATCTCCGGCCTTATCTGAAGGGCTGCATTCAGGCACTCTTCCAAAGAAAATGATTCTGGTTGATATTCAAGGATATCTTCAACTTCAACCGGCTCATTGATATTCTGCCTCAGCACCGTATTGAAGAACGCCTTCGCCACTTCTACCCCGTTCTCTGCCCTGATCAGATCCTGTTTTACCTGAGCGTACCTCACTTCAGCCTCTAAGAAATCATTCTTCGGGATCATCTCTTCTTCAAAAAATGCCCGGGCAACGTCAACGTGAGATTTCACCTGCTCAACTGCCTTCGCTGTGACCTTCTGTATCTTTTCAGCCTTGAGGATCGTAAAGTACGCCACCTTCACCTGCAAGGTGGTATCCTGCACAGCTCTGTTCCGGTACTCTTTCGCCATCCCCAGACCCAGTTCAGCAATCTTATACGAAGAAACCAACGCCCCGCCGGTAAAGAGTGGCTGCTTCAGGTATGTGTTCCACTGGTAACGATCCTGTTTTCCGATCTTCATATCAATCGGGTAAGGTAAAAACTCACCAGCAGGCGATTTCATGTGAGGATCTTCATTGTACCGCGTATACGTATAATCAGTGCTGATCTTGGGAAAGAAATCTGTCAATGCAGCTTTTCTGCCATATTCAGCACCGTCTACAGCATATTCTGCAGAACGTATTGCTGTACTTCTCTGTTTTGCTATGGCAATACTTTCATCTAAATGGAGAGGCTTTTTGGTTTCTCCTGCCTTGAGTGGGGATAACGAAGGATAAAGGAGCAGGGAAATGAAAAGGATGGGAATGAGTAATAACTTCATCATGAATCCTCCACCTGTTTCAATGTTATGACTTCTTTCCAACCCGTATAAACCACGCTATGAGCGCACCTATGAATGCGAATGCACCCATCCACTGCAGCGTTGCCTGGATCGCGTAGGAATATGCTTGAGACGAAGCATGGAGATCGAGCATCCTCAGAGCCTTGGGAAGAAGAGCCTGATCCGGAGTACCCTTGATGTGGAGATATCCCATGAGCCTCTTCAGTGATGTGATCGCTTCTATGTTCCCAGGGTTTACATACCTGGCTAAGCTCTCGAAGTTCGAATCAAGCTTCCTCTCAAGGATAGTCACCGTGAGGGCCGTACCAATACTCCCTGCTATGAGCCGTACGGAGTTCTGAATGCTTGAGCCCATGTTTACCTTTTCTGCAGGCAGATCCTTGAGGAGGATGGCAGTGGCAGGAGGGAAGACAAAGCCGAGCGTTAAACACCAGAGGACATCCCTCCCAATCACCGTACTCTTCGGGGTATAAAAATCAATGCCTCCTACATAAAATGTTGCTATTCCGAGAGATACCAGAGCAACAATAAGGAGATATTTCTGATTCAATTTATCGCTCAGGATACCTGCAAGTACAGTACCGATACCAGCCACTGCAGCGCCGGGGAGCAGTACAAGACCTGCCGTAAGCGTTGGGTAGAGTTTCAGCCTCTCCAGGTAAAAGGGCAGGATGATCATGATGGCATAGAGATTTATACTGAATGCAACAAATGCGGTGATGGTTAATGAGAAATTCCGCTCTTTAAAAAGTCTCAGGTCAATGAGAGGGTACCTGGTTTTCAACTGGCTTACGATGAAAAGGGGAAAAAGAACCGCAAAGCTCACAATGAGCCAGAAGATATAATCAGATTGCAACCACCCCTTTTCCTGTCCCTTGCTCAAAAAGGTAATAAGGCATCCGAGGGAACCAGTTATGAGGATAAATCCAATCAGATCAAAGGGGAGAGGTTTTTCCTCCTCAGGTTTTGTTTCCCGCAAGAGAATGAATGATAAAAAAAGCGCCGCAATTCCGACAGGGAGGTTAATGTAAAAGATCCAGCGCCAGCTCAGCTGTTCTGTAAGGTATCCCCCTATTGTTGGCCCAAGGGCGGGGGCAAAACTTGCGCCGAGCCCATAGATGCCCATAGCGAGTCCCCGTTCACCGGCAGGGAATACTTCATAGATGATTGTCATCCCGATCGGTACGATGAGTCCCTCGCCAATCCCCTGGATAAATCTCGAGATATTCATCATTTCGATACTTGTTGCCTGGCCGCAGATGATACTCATAAGAATAAATACAGCGAGCCCGAGAATGTAGGTTGTCCTGTGACCGATGGCTGCTCCAACCCACCCCACAGCAGTCATGGATATGGCTGCGCCAATAAGGTAAGAAATGACCACCCACTGAATACCGTAGGTATCGGTGTCGAGGCTTGCCATCATCTTGGGGAGAATGATGTCAACGATGGTGGTATCGAGGAGTGCCATGAAGATGCCGATCATGACGATGAGTGCGGCAGTCCACTTATAAGGGATGGTTCTCTGGTTCATCTCCGTTTTGATAAAGTCAAAAGTGTTACGGTTACGCAGCTGGTTTCGTCCTTCGTATACCGTCTCACGTCAGCCGATACGAGTAGCTCAACCGTAACCTTTTAAACCGTGTTACTTTCTTGCTCGTTTAACCTCTATGCCAACCTCTACTGCATACCCGGGGATGAGCAGTTTTTTAGGGTCGTTTACAGCAATTTTTATCGGAATACGCTGCACAACCTTGGTAAACTCCCCGGTTGTCGTGTCTCTCGGAATGAGAGAAAACTTCGCACCTGAGGCTTCTCCAATCTTGATTAACCTGCCCTTAAAAATCTTTCCCGGGTACGCATCTACCTTAATATCTACCACCTGACCGAGTTTTACACCCCCCATCTTGGTCTCTTCAAGGTGTGCCCGCACAAAGATGTTATCTTTATCGTAGATGCTGAATATAGGAAATCCCGGTGAGACATAATCTCCTTCAAAGAGAAACTTCTTGGCAACCACCCCGTTCACAGGACTGATGACTCTCGTATGGTCCAGGTTAATTTTTGCTGCTTCTAATGACTCGCGTGCAACCTGCACAGCTGATTCCAAGGCATTGACCTTCTTCTTCAGTTCCTCTGCCAGGTAACGGCCGGTAAGGGCCTTCTCTCTTTCGATTCCCCTCATCTTGATGAGAATTTCTGCTGACGAAAGGTTGGCTTTTGAACTTATGTATTCAGCCTCAATAGCATCAAACTTGGTCTTGGGAATTACCTTTCTCTCAAAGAGGTTTTTCAGTCGCTCATAGTCCCGCTCTGTTTTCACGTAGTGAGCGTTCGCCCTGGTCTGATTCTCATGAGCCTCTTTTAGTGCTTCCTCTGTGTATGCAATCTGCTGATCAACTTCTCTCTTCGTACGCTCAAGGGTGACCCGCACTGTTGCGAGCTCTTTTTCTCCCCTCTCAAGCTCGGCAGCCCTTATTGCCACCTGAGCGCTGTAGTCCCTGTCATCTATGAAGGCAAGGGGCTGCCCCTGCTTGATGGTGTACGATTCGTCAACGTAGAGGGTCTTTATGTGTCCGGGGACAAGAGGAGAAATATTGATGAGGTCAGTTTCAACAAAGGCATCGTTTGTGATGGCATGAGTGAAACGGTATAAAAGCCACTGCACGCTGATAGGGATGAAAATAAGCAGAAACACTATCCCCGCAATGGCAGCTATCTTCTTCTCCCATCCTAATTGTGACCAGGTTTCTTTTATAGTCATGGAATTAAAAGTACGGGACTGTCCCTATCCACAGGCCAACACTTTTCCCCTTATAGACATTCTTCCACGAATGGGGTAGAGAAGCTTCGAAATAGACACTATCGCCTTTATCCAAAATATACGCCTTGTTTCCAAGGGTAAGTTCTACCTTCCCTTTCATGAGGATTGCGAACTCCAGTCCTTCAGCCTGATAGAGACCGGAAAATCCACCTGGTTCTATAGTAACCAGGACGGGCTCTATCTTCTTATTCGGTGTCCTGAGAGCGAGGCGTTCGAAACGCACTCTTGACTTCTCATTCACAAAAATCTCTCTGTCCTTTTTCCGGACAATGATCTTCTCTTCTCCTCTCTCTTCAAAAAAGAGTTGGCTCGGAATAACACCTAAGGCATTTGCTATCTTTATCAGTGAAGCAATGGAAGGAGACGTCTTGTCGTTTTCTACCTGGGATAAAAAACTTCTGGTGAAACCGGTGTTCTTGGCGAGTTCAGCTAGCGAAAGGCCTTTCATTGTACGGAATTCTTTTATCTTCATGCCTACGTTCATAGATCTCTATGTAAATAAATACTTTACAATTGTCAAGTAATATTTAACATCAAGCAGGGGCTATGATTTTGGCGTTAGGGATTTGTTTATTTACTATTGGAGATTTATATTCCTATTTCTTTTCTCCTTTTTTATCATTGACGAAAATAGTCAAGAGATATACAGTGCTTTTGTAAACATTTCCACGTGAACTAAGTGAGGTGATGACTCATGAAAGTCAAACACAGAATGATTAAAAAACTTGTTACGATAGATCCTGATGCCACCATCCCTCAGGCAATTGACATTATGAAGAAATATTCCATCAGACACCTGCCGGTGGCTAAGGGAAAAAATTTTGTAGGGTTTGTTACCGCTGGAGACCTCCGGCAGGCCTTCTATCCATCCATGATCAATAAGCTCACCATCAAAGACATCATGATCAAAAAACCTATCACGGTTGATCCGGAAACGAGCCTTGAAGAAGCAACCGGCCTCATCTTCCGCCACCGGATTGGAGGTTTGCCGGTAGTGGACGGTGCGAAACTCGTAGGTATCATTACGGTTACAGACATTCTCGAAGCATTCATTCAGATCATGGGGGTTTTAAAATCCAGCTCCCGTATTGACGTAATCCTCGGTGATAAACCTGATGCCCTTGAGCAGGTCTCACGCATTATCAAGGAGAACAAAGGGGAGATAATCAGCATGGGCATGTCTTCTCACCGAACAAAGGGAAAGAGAATATACTACTTCCGCCTTGAGAGATGTAACACAGCCCGTATCGCCAAGGCACTGGAGAAAAAAGGTTACAAAGTTACCATGGTAATAGAATAGGAGAGGAAATTGTTTATGAAAAAACTACGTTTAGCTATTGCCTGTTGCCTCCTGCCTGTTGCCTTTCTTTTTGCAGCAAGCATCTCTTCAGCCTTCGATCTTGACTCAGCTTCTCTTGCAGAGATAAAAATGCTGCAATATGCCCCTGACAGGATTCTGGTCGCGTTCAAGGACGGCATCTCTGATGCGACAAAAGCCCAGGTGCATGAAAGCGTGGGCGCGTTGAGTATAAGAGAATCATACGGTAAATTTTACCACGTGGTCACGGTTCGCGAGGGGACTGTTGATGAAATGGTTCGTGCCTATTCTCAGATACCCAGTGTGAAACACGCTGAACCTGATTACTTCAGATTTATCAACTTTACACCAAACGATGAGTTTTACAGTTATCAATGGAACTTCGCACAGATCAACCTCCCCTCAGCCTGGGATAGGTCTACCGGCAGCGGCACCACCGTCGCCATAGTTGACACTGGTGTCAACCCGAATGGCAACGATGATTTCGGTGGCAGACTTATCCAGGGCTACAACTTCGTAAAAAATACCAACGATTCCTCAGATGACAACGGACACGGAACCCATGTTGCCGGGACCATCGGTGAAGAAACGAATAACCTCACCGGATGCGCCGGGATTGCTTTCAACGCCAATATCCTTGCAGTCAAGGTCTTGAACCGGAGAGGCGTTGGTTATTCCAGCAATATCATTGATGGAATCCGGTGGGCTGCTGATAATGGCGCTGATGTAATCAACATGAGCCTCGGCGCATCAACGGGCTCTCAGACTGAGGAGGATGCCGTAAACTATGCTTACAATAACGGTGTCGTCATCTGCGCCGCTTCGGGTAATGAATCAGAAGATACCGTAGGCTATCCCGCAGCGTATGAAAACTGCATTGCTGTAGGAGCAACCCGATATGATAAACAGCTTGCCCCTTACTCGAATACCGGAGATGCGCTGGATGTTGTGGCACCAGGTGGCGACACCAGCGTAGATCAGAATCATGATGATAATCCAGATGGAATCCTTCAGGAGACGTTCTCAAGATTCCTCTTTAGATACTATTGGGATTATTATTACTTTCAAGGCACATCCATGGCATCACCCCATGCGGCAGGCGTGGCTGCCCTTGTCATCTCAATTCATCCCACCTACACCCCGGCTCAGGTGAGAAACGCAATCCAGTCCTCTGCTCAGGATCTTGGAGATCCCGGCTGGGATCCAGAATTCGGCTGGGGTCTGATTGATGCGAA
>JAPLJA010000182.1 GCA_026388815.1 Pseudomonadota bacterium | reverse complement strand
GTCAGAAGCCGCACACTCCCGCTACCGCTTTGTCTTTCTCCACGATCTGCCAGTCAATTTCTATCCTGGAAAATCCATTAAGGATGATCCGGATGCCGGGAGACTGTTAGCGCTGGTAGAGAGATATAAAGTTAACTATGTCTTTCACGGGCATCTCCACTTCTACCATCGAGAAGAAGTCGGTAACTGCGTCTTTCTTTCTCCAGGCAGCGGAGGATCCGTAGTGAGGAAAAAAGAAGTTGACCCAAACTACCACTGTATCCAAATCACTGTCAGTCCAGAGGGAATAGGGGAGAAACTCTACTCTATTCCCCTCACGTACTTCATCAAAGATAAATGGGATTACCTCGATTACCTCTTTCAGGTAAAATACCTGCCCAGGCTGAAAGAGAAAGTGAGATCTTTGCTTTCTTACCTATGGTGAGATTAAAGGAGAGGTCAGCCGGACGTCCCCTGGTTCTTTGCGGATTGCTTGACATCTTCAGGCTGGTACTTCCAGCGCCGGGCAGTCCAGTACGACCACTGGTCGGGATACCTTTCCACGTATGACTGGATGACCCTGTTTATCTCCGCTGTTATCCTGAAGATATTCTCATCGTGATCATCTGTCAGTTCAATCTCAATGGCAGGTTCAATGAAGATGTGGTGGGTATCATCTTCTTCTCGAACAATAAAAATAGGTACAACCGGGGCTCCGGTTCTTAAAGAAAGCAATGCTGGGGTTGTGGTTGTGGCAGCAGGCCGGCCGAAAAAATCCGCGAAGACACTGCCATGCTTTTTCGCCTGGTCTACCAGTAAACAGATAACCTCATTATTCCTCAAGGCCCTGAGCATTTTCTTTACACATTCCTGAGGGGGTTTGGTAAAGATAAAACTGGTTCCCTGCTTTTTGCGGTATTCGTGCAGGATCTTTTCAATCGCCTGCTCGCGTACCGGCCTGATTACCACGTGCACAGGATATCCCCTGCAAACCAGGCCAAAACCCAGGAGGCTGAAATTCCCGAGGTGGGCACTGACGGCAATCACCCCTCTGCCGCGGCTTAGCGCCCCCTTCAGGTTTTCTTCTCCGCTTATGCTGATTCTATCCACAATTCTTGACTGGTCAGGACCGGTAGAATAAAACACCTCCACAATATCCTTGAAGGCGTTTTTCGCTATGTCCCTGCATATTCTCTTCCGCTCTTTCCGGCTCTTGGTATGACCAAACGCCCGCTGAAGGTTCCTCATGGCCCTGTTCCTGTACTTCGATACGAAGTAGTAGCTCACCCTGCCCAGCTTTTCTGAAAGAGAAGTAGAGATGTTCAGGGGGCAGGAAATAACCAGGAAGTGGAACAGCCGCAATCCCGGCTGTCCGATGCTGTAGAGCATCCGCTTAAGCCGGCTCGTTCTTTTCCTTTTCCTATTCATTCTTCATTCCAACAGAACTTTTTCCGGCAGCAAGCCGCACCACCTGCATATCATGTTTCTCCAGGCAAAAAGCTGCGTATGATTCCGCTGAAAGTGCAGGATCCGCGAGCAGTTCGTTCACATGCCTGGAATCAGCTACGACAAACACCTCTCCTCCAGCTTCCTTACTAACCCACTCCTTAAGTTCCGGCAGCGTTGAAGCAACCGGAACGCTGCGCCGGGTGAGCAGAGAAACGAGCAACTGCCGCTGGGTGTTTCTCAGGCCATAGGTCCTGGCAGGTGCGCCAGCCGTAATCGGCGCAAGTGCCTGCTCGGCCAGGACACGGGTGTCACTCCGCATGGACTCCCGTGCCTGTACCATATCGAATACGGCGTAGAGAAGGAGGACCAGAATACCGAACGCAAAAAGAGTCTTCACTGTCTCGCGGTACTTGAAATATTGCCAGAGCAAAACCAGGCTCCCGATTCCTGCCACAAGGCTTCCTGCGATGATAAAGAGACCTTCCCCCTTTACCCGGGATAGCAGGAACGGAGAAACAAAAGAAGCGGCCAGCAGAGAACCAGGGAGTATCCAGAGCATCCCATCCCGCAGGCGTCCAATCCACTTCGAAGCGATTGGGATGGTTCCAGGTATTACGTTATAGACAAAAGCTGCCGTCAGCAGGGCAAGGGGAGGCAACGTGGGGGCAATGTAGCGGATGCTCTTGCCCGAAGATAAATGAAGTAACACAAAAAACGCTGTGAACCAGCAGAGCAGGAACCGAATACCTGCCGACTCTCTGTACGGTTTTCCCTTGATCAACCACATCCCAATACCGGGCAAAAAAATACTCCACGGAACAAAGACCGTGGGATAATTGATAAGATAGTAAAAAGGTCCCTCCCGCCGCGTAAT
>JAPLJA010000316.1 GCA_026388815.1 Pseudomonadota bacterium | reverse complement strand
CAAATCCACGTTACGATTAAACCAAAACTCAAAGATTTGTACAGTCCCTGGAGAACCTCTTTTATATCTATAAAGTTCCTCATTTCTCCAAAATAGCCCCCTTCGCTAACTCCCAGAAGTTTTACGCCCACCAGGTAACCGCCATAAATTCCTACTACATCAAAAAGAGAAGCAAGCAGGGGAAAAGAAATAATGCCTGCCAGAAGGTTGGGAACGATGATGTACCGATACGGATTCAAGTCCATAAGCTCCATTGCATCAATCTGTTCGGTAATCCTCATGATCCCGATCTCTGCTGACAGAGCAGAACCAGCCCTTCCTGTCACCATCAATGCGGAAATAACCGGTCCTAACTCTCTGATTAAAGACAGCGCCACGGTAGGACCAAGAAGGGCTTCAGCCCCGAATTTCCTCATCCCATAGAAGGCCTGGAGCGTGAGAACCATGCCGGTGAAAGCACCGGTAAGAATTACAATTGAGGTGGACTTTACCCCGATAAAGCTGATCTGTTTTATTATTCTTCCGACCTTGAGAGGCGGTATGCATACCCAGAAAAATGCTGTGCCCAGGAAGATACCCGATTTCCCCAATCTCTTTGATAACTCGCCTTCCCTTTCGATAGATGCGGGGTACCCTCTGACCGATCCGGCACAGCACCTCATAGGAAATGGTACCGATTTTTTCAGCAATATCTTCAGCGGTGATGCACTCTTTGCCCTGTCTGCCGATAAGAACTACCTCATCCCCTGCCTTCACACCGTCTACGTCAGTGACATCTGCCATCGTCAGGTCCATACAGACCACGCCGATCACCGGTGCCTTTTTCCCTCTGATCAGAACCTCCCCGCAATTGGAGAGGAGACGGCTGTACCCGTCTGCGTACCCAATGGGGATCACCGCAACCAGGGTTTCCCTGAGGCAGATAAATGTCCTGCCATAGCTTACGCTATGCCCTCTGGGGAGTCGCTTCCGTTGAAGCACCCTGCTCTTGAGACTCATCATCGGTTTCAGGCGAATGGCATCAGCAAGGGTAGGGGCGGGATGAGAACCGTAAAGCATTATGCCTGGCCTCACCAGGGTGAACTGATCCAGGTTGCCCCTGATGATAGCAGCACTGTTTGCGAGGTGGAGAAGCGGAGGATTGGCCCCTGTCTTACGGCAGTCATCTATGACCCTGTGAAAACATTCGAACTGTTGCCGGGTAAATCCGACTTCGTCATCGATTTCCTGCGAAGCTACGGTCAAATGAGAGATGATCCCCTCGATTTCCAGGCATGTCAGTTTCTTCAGGCGGGCAAAGAATCCACGGGATTCTTCAGGTAGTATCCCCAATCTTCCCATACCCGTATCAATCTTTACATGGACTTTTACCTTTGATTTTCTTTTCAGGGCGGCCTGGTTTAACTCCCGTGCGATGGTAAGGTCGAAGATGGCAGGCCTGAGTTCATGTTTGACAATCTCATTGGCCTGACCCGGGTAGATACCGCCCAGGACTACGATAGGAGTTTTTATGCCGGCCCTTCTGAGCCCCAATGCCTCTTCCAGGAGCGCGACGCCCAGAAAATCAACCTTAAGTTTCTCCAG
>JAPLJA010000048.1 GCA_026388815.1 Pseudomonadota bacterium | reverse complement strand
GAAGACACGATTACGGCTCAACTTACGGATGGACGGATAATCAGTGTTCCGCTTGCCTGGTCGTGGCGATTGATGGAGGCAACGCCTAAACAACGGGCAAAATGGAGAATCATTGGAGATGGTCATGGTGTGCATTGGCCGGACATCGATGAGGATATCAGCGCCGAAGGCATGCTATATGGTATTCTAGCTCCAAGACCTCGCATATTTTCACGGTTCAGTCCGAAATCAGCAGAGAAGAAAACAAAGGCTAACAAGGGCGTTCAGCGAATCGCCGAAAAGACCGGCTCTCGCTGACGCTTGCCGTTCGATGTTGAATAATTAGGACTTGGCAAAGAAAAACAAGCCGCTGTCAGACAACGCAAAGAAGACGGCTGAAAGCTAATTCCCCAGGCTATTAAGCGGTGAGGGGATTCTCCCCCCGAACTCCACGAAGCGATCCGAGCAGAAGGAATTTTTAACCGGCACGATGTACGCCTCGCCGAAAAGTCCGCCGAATACCGCTTTTTCTCCCACATCCTTGCCAGGCACCGGTATGATCCTTACTGCCGTAGTCTTGTTGTTGATCACGCCGATTGCCATCTCGTCAGCGATGATGGCAGCAATGGTCTTGGCATCAACGTAACCTGGAATGGCGATCATATCGAGACCAACCGAGCAGACCGAGGTCATTGCCTCCAGCTTCTCCAGGGAGAGGTATCCTTTTCTCACCGCCTGAGAGAGGTTTATGTCTTCGCTCACCGGAATGAAGGCCCCGCTCAATCCGCCGACCGAGGAGGAGGCGAAAGCGCCTCCTTTTTTCACTGCATCGTTGAGCAGGGCAAGTGCGGCTGTTGAGCCGGGGACACCGATAGATTTCAATCCCAGGCACTGCAGGATTTCGCCCACACTGTCGCCCACCTTTGGAGTCGGAGCAAGAGAGAGATCGACGATTCCAAAGGGAACGCCGAGTTTTTCTGCCACCTCCCGTGCAATCAATTCCCCTACCCTCGTTACCTTGAAGCTGGTCTTTTTGATAATCTCAGAGAGGTCATGGAGGGTCAGCTTTTTGCCTGACTGGATATGCCTCTGTAATTCTTTTTTTACTACGCCGGGACCGCTTACTCCAACGTTAATCACGCATTCCGGCTCCCCGTATCCCAGGTATGCACCGGCCATGAAGGGATTGTCTTCCGGGATGTTGGCAAAGACGACCAGTTTTGCACAGCCGAAGCCGTCCCGTTTGGCAGTAAGCCGGGCGGTCTTTTTTATCACTTCTCCCATCCTGGCCACTGCATCCATGTTAATGCCGGCCTTGGTGGAGGCTACGTTTACTGACGAGCAGATCCTTGCAGTTTTTGCGAGAACTTCCGGTATGGAGTCTATCAGGTTGAGGTCACCCCTGGTAAATCCTTTCTGAACCAGTGCAGAGTATCCCCCCAGGAAGTCAACTCCAACCTCCTGAACTGTCTGGTCCAGGACGCGGGCAAAGGCAAGGTAATCCTTTTTTTTCAGTCCTTCAGCAATGCTCGCTATCGGGGTGACAGCGATTCTCTTATTCACAATGGGGATCCCGTATTTCTCTCCGATGGCATTGCAGACCCTGACCAGGTTATTGGCCTTTGCAATGATTTTTTTACGGACACTGCTCGTAAGCTGTCTGAGCGATGGACTGGTACAGTCCCGCAGGCTGATCCCCAGGGTGACTGTTCGTACGTCGAGGTTCTCGCTCTTGAGCATCTCGATGGTCTTGAGGATTTCCTCTGAACTGAGCATGGTCTTTCCTCTATATTTCATTAATTGCCCGGAAGATGTTCCGGTGCTGGAGGCCAATCTCCACCTTGAGTCTTTTTCCCCGCTCTGACAGCTCTTTCTTGAGAGAAGCAATATCCACCTGTTCAGGGATTTCTACCTCATAGATCTGGGCATAATCTGTCTTGCCTATCATCTTTGTTACCTTGGCATCAAAGCTGGTAATGTTTATCCCGTGTTCAGCAAGGATTTCAGTCACTCCATACACGAGCCCCGGCCTGTCCTGGCCGAGTACCGTAATGATGAAGGACTGGGAGGGCGGTTGGCTATAATGCCTGAGTTGCTGCGGTGATACTTCTTTTACGTGGATATCCATCCCCCTGAGAGGCTCTTCCCTGAGGCATGCCTCTTTGATCTGAGCCGCCGTATTCTTCCTGGGTGAGGTGGCGATGAGGATCATGGCAAATTGTCTTTTGAGGATGGTGGAACTGAGCTCCTCGATGTTGCATCTGTGGAGGAAGAGGATCTTGGAGACTGCTGCCACGATGCCCGGCCGGTCCAAACCCACAACCGTAATCACAATCCAGTATTTCATATCTCCTGACCTTGAGATGCTCTAACAGGGTGCTGGAAAAGCCACTTTTGTAAGGCTGATCAAAAATGCTCAGATGCAAGGCGCCCGAAATCCTGAGGAGTGAGGCGTACTTGGACGTACGTCGCAACGACGAAGGACGAGGGGGAACGCCGCAGATGAACGTTTTTCAGCAGCCCGCTAAGTGATGGAAGTATATAACCTAAAATAAGGAGAATCAAGAGGTGTTTATTGCGGGGCATGGGTATTTATGGTATCATCAAAACAAGGTAACCATAGGAAGTGATGATGAAGAAAAATATAACACGGTGCTTACTCATTGGCTTTCTCTTCCTTTCCTCCTGCTGTACCGTACCCCGGGAAAACGTAATCAAGGAAACAGCGGGTGAAACGTACGTCCAGGAGCGTCCGCCCGCAGTCAAGGAGGAAGTCCAGGACCCTGCTTTCTACTACCACTTCTTCTTGGCCCAGATTTATCAGTCCGAGGACGATGTTGACAAAGCAATTGCAGAATACAGCCAGGTACTGTCATTCGATCCTGATTCCGTTGGCCTGCATGCCGCACTCGCCAGCTTGTACCTGAGGAAGGGTGATATTGAAAAGGCGATAACAGAGTGCCAGAATGCTATCATTGATGATCCCGTTGCCTTTAAACCAAGGATGTTACTGGCAGGGATATACTCATCGCAGGGTGAGTATCCCAAGGCGATCAGGGAATATGAACAGGTGATCAGGACCAGCCCCGATCACTTTGAGGCCAGCGTCTACCTCGGCACCCTGTATGCGGAACAGCACGAATATGACAAAGCGATTGAGGTCCTGAAGAATCTGCTGAAAAAGTATCCGGATTCCGTGATGCCCCCGTATTATGTGGCAAAGGTTTACGCGGAGATGAAATTCTACCGGGAGGCGGAGAGGTACTACAAACGGTGCCTCGAGCTGAAGCCTGCCTTTGAGCCCGCCCTCATCGACCTGGCCATGCTCTATGAGACGCAGAACAAGATGGATGAAGCGGTTGAATGGTATCAGAAGGTGCTGGGGTATAATCCCGCTCAGGTATCTGTGAGGAACCATCTCGGTTATCTCTATATCAAGGAGAATAAACTTGACGAGGCACTGAGGCAGTTTCATGAGTCTGAGAAGCTGGACAGCGATAACGAGGAGTTGAAGACCAAGATCGGGCTGATCTATTCAGACCAGAAGAGATATGATGATGCGATAGGGAAGTTTAAGGAGATCCTCCAGAAGAATGAGGGAAGTGACCGTGCCCGGTTCTATCTAGGCACGATCTACCAGGAGAAGGAGGATACAGAGAAGGCACTGGAGGAATATCAGAAGATTCCTGTAAGTTCTGAATTTTATGCACAGTCCGTGATGAATCAGGCATACCTCTACGATAAGCAGGGCAAGACAGATCTTGCCAGGAAGATTGTCCGGGAGGCGATCGATGTAAAGAAAGATGATATCAATCTCTACAAGTTCTTTGCTTCCCTCCTCGAAAAGTCAAAGGAGTTCGAAGAGGGAATAGCAGTTCTCAAAAAAGTTCTGGAGATAGATCCCAAGAATAACGAAATCCATTTTTATCTCGGTATCCTCTACGATAAGGCAAGCAGGTTCGAAGAGAGTATCGGCGAGATGGAAACGGTGTTACAGGCTGATCCTGACAATGCAGATGCTTTAAACTACATCGGATATACCTATGCAGAGCGGGGAATCAAGTTGAGCGAAGCAGAAAAGCTGGTCAAGAAGGCACTCAAACTGAAACCCAGGGATGGGTATATCACCGACAGCCTCGGGTGGGTGTATTTCAAGATGGGGGATTTCGACAAAGCAGTAAAGGAGCTCAAGAAGGCCCAGGACTTTGTCCCGGATGACCCCGTCATTGCCGAACACCTGGGAGATGCATATATTAAGACTAACCTCAGAGACAAGGCTATCGAGATGTATGAGAAGGCATTCAAACTTGATCCCCAGAAAGAACAGATCCTGAAAGAAAAGATTAAGAAAATTCAAGAGAGCAGAGACCCGGATACTTGATTATCAGGTTTGTAAGGGTTGATCTTTTATTTGTTTTTCTGGCATTCATTTTACCTGCCTGTTCTTCCGGGCTGAAGTCTGTCCCCCATCCTGCTTCCCCGTGTCAATTTTCAGCTCAATCACTTCTCGGGACGATTGAAGAAAACAGCTCCCGCATAAGCACGCTGAAGGGAAGGGCAGGGATGAAGGTTGTCTCTACCCGTGAGAATCTCCGTGCCCGTTGCCTGGTATTTATCCAGAAGCCTGACCAATTGAGGCTTGAAGTGCTCAATCCTCTGAATATGCCACTCTTTCTGTTCTTAAACAACGGGCAGGAATGGGTATATTACTCTTTCCCGGAAAACAGGTATCTGAGAGGCAAGAGCGAAGACAATACTTCCCTGTTAGGCCTTAAGGTGAAGGATATTATTTTGTGCGTATCGGGGGGAATACCACTGCCGTATAACGGGGAAAAAGGGGAATGCACTTCAGATGGAGACCACACTCTTCTTACGCTGAGTTCTGATGAAGGCAAGGAGAGGATCTGGATCGATGCCGGAGAAAGCAGGATCGTTAAGGGAGAGCTGTACGATCTCTTCGGGGCATTGAAGCTCAGAGTGGACTTCCGGGAATTCCAACAGGCAGGGGATATTCATTTGCCCCGCCGGATTGAAATCTATCTTCCCGAAAATTCCACCTGGATAACCCTTACCTATGAAGAAGTCCAGGTGAATCCAGAATTAGAGGGTGACCTCTTTGATTTCACGCCCCCTCCCTCTGCAGAGAGAGGAGGCTTTTCTTCCGAACCCCTAATCCCGAACCCCTAATCCTGTTTTTCATTCCGCATTCAAGTTGAAGACATTAGACGCCAGACATCAGACGCCTATTAAGCCTAAAGCCTATGGTCTGTAGTCTGTAGTCAGAATTCCGCATTCCGCAATGCTAACCCCAATCCCGAGAACTAATCCTTATCCATAAGCTTCAGGAAGGGCTTAAACAGGTCTATGGGAACAGGGAATATCGTAACCGAGTTCTTCTCGGAAGCTACTTCACGTAACGTTTGGAGATAGCGGAGCTGCAGTGCCACCGGGTGGTCTTCAATGATAACGGCTGCCTCAGCCAGGCGGGTTGATGCCTGGAACTCACCCTCGGCATTGATTACTTTTGCCCTCCGCTCTCGTTCTGCCTCAGCCTGTTTGGCCATTGCCCGCTGCATCTCCTGAGGGAGATCGATGTGTTTGAGCTCCACATTGGAAACCTTGATCCCCCACGGGTCGGTCTGCTTATCCAGGATCTCCCGGATGTGAAGGTTGAGCTTATCACGGGCGGAAAGCAATTCGTCCATCTCAGCCTGTCCGCAGACGCTCCGCAGCGTGGTCTGTGCCAGCTGGGAAGTGGCAAAGGGAAAGTTGACTACTTCGATGATTGCCTTAGTGGGGTCCATTACCCGGTAATACACCACAGCATTTACCTTTACTGAAACATTATCGCGGGTAATCACATCCTGGGCAGGTACATCGAGGGTAACCACCCTGAGATCCACCTTCTGCATCTTATCTACAATGGGGATGAGAATGATCAACCCTGGCCCTTTGGCACCGATACACCTTCCCAGACGGAAGATTATGCCCCGCTCGTATTCATTGAGGATGCGAATGGCGCTGGATAGAAACATGACAATCAGAATTACGGCTATGAGAAGAGATATACTCATACTGATACTCCTTTCTCTTGATCCGGGTTTATTTCTTGCGTACCTTCAGGGTAAGACCCTTGACTTCAAGTACGATTACTTTTGCCCCTCTGGCAATCATCTCGTCGCTCGAAGCATTCCAGTTCTCTCCGTGGACAAATACTTTTCCATCAGGTGTGATATCAGTTTCTGCTATACCTTCCATCCCGATAAGTCCTTCTGATCCGGTAGCCGGCTTTTTCCTGTAGGCCTTAAATGCAAGACCCGCTGTCACCAGAAAAAAGCTGGAGGCGAGAGCTACGGTCGGGATGAGAACCTTCCAAGAAAGGCGGAGTTCAGGGTTGGGTGACTCGAAGAGCATCATCGAACCGAGGAGGAGTGAGATAATTCCGCCAACGGCGAGCAGCCCGAAGCTCTGGACCTTTATCTCAGCAATGAAGAAAATGACTGCGAGCAGTATGAGGAGTATTCCTGCGTAGTTGACGGACAGGGTCTGGAAGGCGAAGAAGGCGAGGATCAGGCAGATTCCTCCGAGCACGCCGGGAAGAATAGCGCCAGGATTGGAGAGCTCGAAATAGAGTCCTACCAGGCCGATCATCATCAGGATATAGGCGATGTTGGGGTTGCTGATGGTATCAAGGATACGGCTTCTTATCCCCATTTTGGACCGCTTGATTGTGGCACCCTTGGTTCTGAGAACCTTTTGTCCATCAGGCGTGACCACGGTTCTTCCGTCAATCTCCTCCAGAAGTTTTTCCAGGCTGGGGGAGATCAGATCGATTACCTTGAGCCGGAGTGCCTCCTGTTCGGTAATCGATACGCTCTTTCTCACCGCCTTGATTGCCCAGTCTGCATTTCGGTTCCGCTTCAGTGCAATGCTCTCGATGTAAGCGGCTGCGTCGTTCGTCATCTTCTCTGACATCTCTTTGCCAATCTTCTCGCCCCCGATGGTAACCGGATGAGCTGCACCGATATTGGTTCCCGGGGACATGGCAGCGATATGCGCAGCAATGGTGATCAGCACCCCGGCTGAGGCTGCCCTGGCCCCGCTGGGGGTGACATAGACCACGATGGGTACCTTGCTGTTCATGATTTCCTTGATGATTGATCTCATGGAGAGATCCAGGCCGCCCGGAGTATCCATCTCAATTACCAGGCACTCGGCATCATCTTTGGATGCACGTTCAATGCTCTTGGTCACGTAGTCAGCCACGCCGGGATTGATGGTACCGTCAATGGTAATCACGTCAACGACCTTTTCCGCTGCTGAGGCATAGCAGGGGAGGATGCCAATGAGAATCAAAGACAGGATTCCAATGATGAATGTGGAAGCACTCTGGTTTTTATGTGTAAGCATAATTTTCCGGGAGACTGTTCTAATTAAAATTACTAACAGTTTTTACATGCTTTTTCAAGCGCTAAATACATGAAAGGGTAAAAAATCTTGACTAAAATTTACCTCTAAGATACATTTACTTACTGAATCGTGCCGAGGTAGCTCAGTCGGTAGAGCAACGGACTGAAAATCCGTGTGTCCG
>JAPLJA010000184.1 GCA_026388815.1 Pseudomonadota bacterium | reverse complement strand
CCATTCTTCAGGTTCACGAAGCTTTAGAATATTCCTTTTTTTTACAAGCTTCCCGTATATATCAAGCTGTTTTTCTTCTATGACAACCTCTTTTTCTCTGATCTCGACGACCACCCCTTCATTCCTCCCGATAAGCATACCGGGCAGTACGATGAAGCCGTCTCCTGTCACGTCTTCGATTAATGCCCTGGGTGGTTTCGTATTGGCGATAACCCCCACGAGCTTCAGCTGATCCAGAGCATACCTCTGCAGCGGGGGTATACTTCCCACCTTCTTTGCCATTCCCTTGCCGGTTTTGCTTTCTTCAACAACAAGGGGGCGGAAGGGATCGGTTTTCCCTGCGGGGTTATAGTGGTATGCCACCATTTCCGGCTCGCTCTTCTGCTCTGCCTTTTGGGGCTTTTCGGCCTTAGCCCCTTTGGCGGGAGCCTGCTTTTTCTGTTCTTCCTTTTTAGCTGCCTTTTCCTCTTTACCGCATCCCGGGATGGAGAACGGTATCAAGAGAGATAACACGAAAAGAAGCAGTATCCGTCTTTTCATGTTACCTTCTCCTCTGCTACCGGTTTCTTTACCTTCTTCGCTTTCTTTGCCTTGGGGGCCTCCTGGGACTTTTCCATAAACCGGAATGTGGTGGCGGTGCAGGATGAATTCAGGTTTACCTTGTCTCCGTCAACGTTAGCCTCGCTGATAGCAAGGTCTTTAATGTTAACAATCCGCGAAAGGTTGGCAACCTTGTCAAAAAACAATGCAAGTTCGTGATACCCGCCCGACAGCTTTATTTTCACGGGAATTTCTTCATAGAAGTCCATCACGTTTTCTTTCTGAGGCTGGAAGAGTGTTATCTGGAGCCCTGATTCCTGGGCCATCTGAGAGATGTTCATCAGGAGCGAAGGGATTTCCTTCTTGTCAGGGAGTTCTTTCAACGCGGCGTTGAACAACTGCTCCAGTTCCTGAGCTTCCTTTTTAAACTTTGGCAGCGTAGTTGCTACCTTTTTCTCTTCCTCTAAATCAGAGGTCAGTTTCTGCACCTTTGCCTGCAGGCCTGCATACTTTGTATACTGCGGGAAATAGAGGAGGTAAAAGTAAAGAAAAGCAAATATCCCGATAATGCCTGCCAGGATGAGAATCTTTTTCTGCTTCGGTAACTTCAGAATGGTATCAACATCAATTGCCACTGCGACTCTCCTTGGATACCTCACCCTTTGGTGCCTCACCCTTGGGCAATTCAGCTTTTGGCGTCTCAAGCTGACAGGTAATAGTAAACTCCCTCAGCTCAGGTGTCTTGGGTGCCTCTCCTTTTTTCCCCTTTCTCTGCTGTTCGGCCTGCTGAGAGACCATGAGATTCACATTGGCGAAGTAAGGGGACTTTTCCAGGTTATCCATGAATTGCGCTATTGCCTCATTGCTGAAGGCCTTGCCTTTTATCTCTATGTCACCTACTTTTTCTCTCTGCGTGAAGGAGGTGAGCCAGAGAAAACCCGGGTTACTCTTGCTCAGGTCATCCATGAGATGGACAGGACCGGCTTTGTTTTCTCTTAAGGACTTGATGATATTAAATTTCTTTCCAAATACAGCCTTTATATCCTTGAGCTTTTTTATTTCATCTGCGACCATCTTGAGAGATTCAAGATCTTTATTGATGGACACGATTGCTTCCTCTGCGTTTCCAACCTTATTGATGAGGGCAATCTGAGACCACCCCATGGCGATGAGGGCAAAAACAAGCGTGAGGGCACCGATGGAAATCTGCTGTCGGATGTTTTCTTTCTTCTTGGCTGCCCGTGCCGGTAAAAGATTAATCTTGATCATTTGTCACCTGCTCTCCGCAAGGCCAGACCAACCCCGACTGCCATGAATGGTGACATTTCTTTTATATAGTCAGCATCAAAATCACCCTTGTCATAACGGATGGACTTCAGAGGGTCTACACCTTCCGCTGGTATACCGGTTCTTTCCTGGATAAGATCGATTAGTTGAGGGGTCTTCATTACTCCGCCGCCGAGGTAAATCTTATTGACTTCATGAGAGGTCTGAGAGCTGAAGAAATCGAGGGAACGCTGGATCTCTCCAATAATGGAGAGTGAACTTTTCTGGACGAGGCTTTTTACCGTTTCCTGGCTGACCCCTTCGGCTTCTTTCCCGAGTTTCAAGCTCTCAGCCTGGTCATAGGTAACATTCATCTGCCGCTGGATGTCTTCCGTGATCTGATGACCCCCAATGAACACATCCCTCGTGAAGGCAGATATCCCTCCCTGGAGGACATTGATATTAATCACGCTCGCCCCAATATCAATGAGGGCAACATTCTTGTCCAGTTCCGTGGGGTAGTTAAATTCAAACATATTTTCCAAGGCGAAAACATCAATGTCCACGACGACTGTATTGAGGCCTGCCGTGCTGATCAGGTTAAGGTATTCATTAATCATCACTTTCTTGGCAGCTACCAGCATGACGCTCATCTGATCCCTTTTGTCCTCACTCGGACCGAGGATCTGAAAGTCAAGGTTCACCTCTTCGAGGGCAAAAGGAATGTACTGCTGGACCTCAAACGGTATCGACTCTTCGAGTTGTTCATCGCTCATGACGGGCAGGCTGATCTTCTTTACAATCACCGGATGGCCGGAAATGGAGAGGACGACATTCTTGGTTTTGATGTTCCGGCGTAAGATGATTTCACGGATAGCTTCGATTACCGGATCGGCGTTGATTACCATCCCGTTCACTACCGTCTCGCGGGGCACCTTGGCAATACCAAAGTTTTTCAGGTAAAAGTTCTTTTTTGATTCCTGGATCTCCAAAATCTTCACAGAACTCGTTCCGATATCAATACCGATTACACCTTTGGATTCAAAAAGTAACGTGGATAACATCCCTCTACCCGTTATTCCCTTTCTGAATATGGTATCCGGTTAGTCCGGTACTATTTATTGAACTGATAAACGATTTCATTTTTGCGGACAAGCCCCACCTCTTTACGGATGGTCTCCTCTAAATACTCACGGTTGTTCTTCAGCAGGAAGATTTCCTTTTTGAGCGCTTTATTTTCTTCCCTGACACTCTCATTCGCCGTTTCCATCTGTTTGTTCTCCTGGTTCAACCTGCCCAGATGAAGCAGGCCTCTGTCTCCATAGATGGTAAACAGGCCCATCATGACAATGAAAACCACAACGGTCAGATACCCTTTATACTCCTGGAGCAATGATTTCACAAAGTAGTCACCCCGCCCCTCCAAGGTCTCCCCCTCGATTACTGTTCCCTTATTATCTAAATTTCTCAGTGCTGTCAACAATATACGTGAGATAATTGTGCGGTATTTAAAAATTACAGCTTTGACGATGAACTTTTTCATAAATAAAGGGCCTCTTTTATCTCTCTATGCCTACCCTTTCCTGAACTCCTCGCTGATAGTAATGCTTCCGTTCTACCATCTCTGTCACCAGGTCAGCCCGGTCTATAATCTCCTGAGGTGCATACCTGCCGGTCATGATGAGTTCTACATCATCCGGCCGTCTGTCAATCAGGTCAAGAACGGATTGTAGATCGATCAGGCCGTAGTCGATAGCGACGTTTACCTCGTCGAGAATGACGATATCGTATTTTTTCCCGGTCAGACGTTTCCGGGCAAGCTCGAGCGCCTTCTGCGCATACTCGAAATCAACCGGCTCCGGATGCTGGCGGTCAATCAGGCAGTTTCGCCCCATGGGCTCTATGGTGAGATAGGGACGGAGAAGCTCTGAAGCCCTGATCTCTCCGCAATCCCTGCTTCCTTTCATGAACTGTATCATGATGGTCTTGAGACCGTGACCGGAGGCCCGGAAGGCCTGACCCAGGGCTGCAGTAGTCTTGCCCTTGCCATTTCCCGTGTAAACCTGGATCAGACCTTTCTTTAAAATTCCACTCATCTCCTGACCACGAAAGCGTGTCCCTGGCCTCCTCCGATACAGAGGGAGGCAACTCCTAGCTTTGCATCAATCCTTTTCATCTGGTAGAGGAGTGTCACCAGAATGCGTGCTCCGCTTGCGCCAACAGGGTGGCCAAGGGAGATTGCTCCTCCGTTATGGTTCACCTTCCTGGGGTCGATGCCGAGTTCTTTCATACAGCAGATTGCCTGTGATGCAAATGCTTCGTTTAACTCCCAATAATCGATGTCCTTTACCGAAAGACCAGCCTTATCCAGTGCCTTTTTAACGGCTGGAATCGGACCGGTTCCCATGTAAGCTGGATCGACACCAGCAGATGCATAGGACACGATGGCAGCGAGGGGTTTCTTCTTCATGGCTTCTGCCTTCTCTTTCGACATCACAACCAATGCAGCTGCCCCATCATTGATGCCAGATGCATTCCCTGCGGTTACTGTCCCGCCATTCTTGAATGCCGGCTTCAGTTTTGCAAGGCCTTCAGCAGTAGTACCTAGGGTAGGAAATTCATCCGTATCAAATACCTTCGGGTCGCCTTTTCTCTGGGGAATGATAACCGGAACTATTTCTTCCTTAAAGAGCCCTGCCTTTATCGCCTTTTCGCTCTTGTTCTCACTCTCACAGGAAAAATCATCCTGTTCCTTTCTACTGATTCCATATTTTTCTGCAATGTTTTCCGCAGTCATTCCCATATGATAATTATTAAACTTTTCCCAGAGACCGTCGTAAACCATAAGATCTATCAATTCGCCATTCCCCATCCGGTACCCCCACCTCGCCTTGGGAATCCCGTAGGGAACAGCGCTCATATTCTCCTGTCCGCCTGCTACCACGATATCATTGTCTCCCGCCTTGATGGTTTGAGCAGCCACTGCAACAGCCTTCAAACCTGAGGCACAGACTTTATTAATCGTAAAAGCCGGGACTTCTTTTGGTATACCGGCCCGCATTGAAGCTTGACGTGCCGGGTTCTGACCGAGGCCAGAAGTTAAAACATTTCCAAAGATTACCTCGTCTACTTCCTCCGGTTTTATCCCTGCCCTGTTGACAGCCTCTTTGATAACTAGGGCACCCAGTTCATAGGCTGGTATGTCCGTCAACGATCCTCCGAATTTTCCCACAGCTGTCCTCACTCCGCTTACAATTACAACTTCCTGCATCAACTGCCTCCTTCAATTGTGTTATATATTAAAAACTTAAGCTATCTGCTTAATTACTACTTTTAAAAATATCTTGTCAAGTCTTTATTTTTTCAATTGAATATTTATTTCAGGCAGGATAATAGTCATAAGATATTTTGCTGCGTCCTCATATATACTTTTTAATATTTCTTTATGGAATTTACACCAGCTTATCTAAAAATGAGTACGCTTGAACTTCTCGAAAGGATTAGACACCTTGGGGAGATCATGCGGGAGTGCCGCCTCTGTCCCAGGGAATGCAAAGTAAAGCGGTTTGATGGTGAACAGGGATTCTGCCAGGCTGGCGCAGAGCTTATGGTTTCAAGTGTCTTCCCTCACTTTGGGGAAGAGCCGCCCCTTGTAGGGAAAAAGGGATCCGGCACCATTTTTCTCACCCATTGTAACCTGAAATGTGTATTCTGCCAGAATTATGACATCAGCCATCTGGGAGAGGGGAGGATTACCTCCCAAGAAGAAATGGCATTGTTTATGGTTGGCCTCCAGAAACAGGGATGTCATAATATAAATTTTGTTACGCCCGCACACTATTCTCCCCAGATCATTGCAGCCCTCCCGCAGGCAATTGAGATGGGTCTCAACGTTCCACTGGTATACAATTGCGGAGGCTATGAATCACTGGAGGTAATCAAAATTCTCGATGGCATTATCGACATCTACATGCCTGACTGTAAATTCTCTGACGATGGGGTTGCACAGGAATATGCCCATGCGTCCGATTACCCGCGGGTTGTTAAAAAAATACTCAAGGAGATGCACCGCCAAACCGGTGACCTTCAGATTAACGAAAGAGGGATTGCCGAGAGAGGCCTCCTCATCAGGCATCTGGTCATGCCCAATGGGCTTGCAGGAACGAGGGAACTCATGGAGTTTATCGCACGGGAAATCTCTCCCCACTCCTATGTAAACGTTATGGAGCAGTACCACCCTGTGTACCGGGCCTGTGAATTCCCTGGCATTGCCCGCAGGATAACGCTCGATGAATTTCTCGAAGCAAAAAAGCTTGCACGGAATGCAGGTCTCTACCGGGGATTTTAAAATACCTGAACTGCTGAACTCTTGAAGGTGAGATAAACCCTCATGCCAATATTGAGACCCAATTCAAAGAATGATTTTTTGGTAATGAGTACCCGGAGATGCTCTCCAGCATCCACGAGAAGCCTTACCGAGTCGCCGTTTGCTCTCACCCCTTCAATATTCCCTTCAAAACAGTTCCTCGCACTGGAAGAGAGCGGTGTTAACGATACCAGGATATCCCTGGGGTCAATGTAGATTGCTTTAGCCTCTCCTTTGCTGGGAATGAATACCTTTATCTTCCCCGTATCAAACCAGGTGTCTTCACCGTCCCGTAATGATTTGCCTCGAAATATATTCTCTGGCGTAAAGGGAACGACCTTTCCTTCCATGAGGGTTATAATTTCATCAGCCAGCCTGAAGGCTTGATTGTGATTATGGGTGGAAAAGATAATGGTTGTCTCTTGATCTTTGCTCAGGGTCTGGATAATTTCTTCCAAAATTTTCGTATTTAACTCATCCACATTTGCAGTAGGTTCATCTAAAAGAAATATTTCTGGACGGATGGCCAGAGCCCGGGCAATAGCTACCCTCTGTGCCTCTCCGCTGGAAAGCTCACGTGCCCTTCGTTCAGCAAATCCCTTTAATCCAACCATATCCAGACATTCTTCTGCCTTCTTTTTTCTCTCACCGCTTTTTTTCTTCTTGATCTTCAAACCATATTCCACGTTATCCTGCACGGTGGTGTTAAAGAGGACAGCATCCTGAAAAAGCATGGTAATTCTGCCTCTCATATCTTTTGAATTTTCCATCATAATCTCATTTCCCCGGTAAATAACACGACCTGAGGTTGGTTTGAAGAGCAGGCTCAAGATAAGCATGAGCGTGGTCTTTCCTGCTCCATTCGGGCCAACCAGGGCATAGATTTTTCCCTTATCAAATGATAGAGAAGGAATATTCAATACCTCAGTATGGTTATAGAGGTGAATAAGGTGTTCTATTTTAAAATATCGTTTATCCATGGTAGTGTTACAAGTCACTTCCGTCTCTGGAAATAGGTAAAAAAGAAATTTATGCCAAGGGCAATTGCCATCAGGATAAAACCCAGGGCAAGACCAAAACCGAACTCGCCTTTACTGGTCTCAAGAGCAATTGCCGTAGTCATGGTTCGGGTATAACCGCGGATATTACCGCCGAGCATCATGGCTGCACCTACTTCGGCGATTACCCGACCGAACCCGGCTATGATGGCTGCAAGGAGGGCAAATCTTGCTTCTTTAAGGATGGCAATTGATTCCTGTATAATATTAGCACCGAGGGTTAATGCGGTGGACCCAACTTTAGAATCGACCGACTTGGTGGCTGAAATAGTGAGAGCGCAGATCAGTGGAGTAGCTAATATCCACTGACCAATAATTACGGCCGAAGGGGTGAAGAGAAGTCCCCACTCGCCCAGAGGGCCCTGTCGCGAGATGAAGGCATAAACCGTAAGGCCTACGACTACCGTAGGAAGGGCCATAAGGGCATTTAATACAGTTTGAATAATCGCTTTTCCTGTAAACTCCTTAATTCCGATGAGAAAACCGATGGGCACTCCGAAGAGTGTTGAAAGAAGAGTGCCCCAGAATGAGACTTTCAGGGTGAAAAGGACAATATCAAATACTTCCCGGTTGAAGGTGATGATAAGACGAAATGCGGTGAGAAGCGCCTCAATTATGAAGTTCATTTAGGTAATAATCAATCTGCCCGAGGTATTTGTTATTATACCTATTATACCTATTATTATACCTCAGGCAGATAAATTCTGGCAAGTTCAGAAAAGTTATTGCCACTTTTGCCCGGCAGTAGGAGTGAAGAGAGGATTACCGTTCTTGTCTTTAAAATCCCGGATAATCTGTTGCCCTTCTTTGGACGTGACCCATTCAATCAGCTTGCCGGCTAATTCTTTTTTAACATGGGGAAATTTTGCTGGGCTCACGGCGATGATATGATAAGGGTTACCAAGAATGGGGTCTCCCTCACTAAGAATTATCGAACTGGTCTTTTCCTTATAAGCCAAATATGTACCCCGATCAGAGATGGTGTACGCCTTCTTTTCATTGGCCATGTTCAAAACTTCCCCCATCCCCTTTCCTGATTCGATATACCAATTCCCTTCTGGCTTAATCGCTGCTGCCTTCCAGATTGCAAGTTCCTTGGTATGGGTCCCGGACTTGTCGCCTCGGGAAACAAAAGGGGTCTGCGCAGCGGCAATCTTTGTAAAAGCCTCTTTTGCCACTTTTAATCCTTTAATTTTAGCTGGGTCTTCGGGAGGACCTACAATGATGAAGTCATTGTACATCACGTACTGGCGGTTTATCCCGTAGCCGTCCTTTACAAATTTCTCTTCCAGTTCTGGGGCATGAACCAGGACCACATCCACATCACCCTGCTCGCCGAGCTTCAGGGACTGTCCGGTTCCGACAGCAATCACATCTACCTTACAGTTATTCTTATTTTCAAACGGAGGCAGGAGCACTTTCAAAAGGCCGGTGTTTTCCGTGCTCGTTGTAGTCGCCAGCTTTAGCCTCTCCTCGGCAAAAACTGTGAAAGGTAAGACCAGCAATAAAGTAAGGACTACGAAAAATATTTTTGTTTTATTTACCATCATTCTTCTTCTCCCTTTTACATTACCAGACTATCTGGAATCTGGTTATCCACACATCCTCGTTATCAATCTTCTTACCACTCACTTCAACATCATCATCAAAACTGGTATGGATATAGTTGACCATGACCCTTACCATGTCATTGAGATACCAGTTCACGCCAGCGGTATAGGCGTCAGCCTTATCGGTGTATTTCTTCGGATCGGCATATCCATATTTAAAGAGGTCCCTGTCAAGACTCAAGAAGCTATAGCGGAATGCAATCTGCCATGCCCCCCAAGTTCCTTGGAAAGGATCAAATTTCTTTTTCGGCGTGATGGCGTCATAGACACCACTTTTAAATGGCTCCTTCTCTCCGGTCAGGAAATAACTCACAGAGATATAACCACCCTTGACATCAAAGTCTCTCTCATCAGACTTTACGGCCTTTTTAAGAGTACTGTTATATGTGTTAAGGATCAGGTCATCCAGATCCATCTTCATCAATTCACCTTTTAAGGAGAACGAATCATACTGGTATCCCAGTTCTGCTCCCAATCGGATCCTTTTACCACTCTGGGAAACATAGTTCTCTTTACCGGCTGTAGTCGTGTCTCTTAGAGCAAAGAATGTGGTCATAGCCTCAGTCTTAAATTTCCCTTGTTTCCACCAGTCAGTTACATTTGAATCTTGATACCCATAGGTAAATGCAGCCCCTAAGCGGAGGTTCTTCAGGAACTTGTTTTCTTTCATTCCGAGCAGCTGAAAAGGAGCAAAGATAATCCTCCCTGCCACATCTTTGTCATCATCGGTGTCAGTCTGCTGGTTGATACTCCGGCCATTGTAAACGGCAACAGCATAATTCAGTGCCCCCGAATAGAGGTCACCATGGATCATTGCTCCGATGTCTCTCGAGGGTGGGATGTTGTTTGCCAGCGATCTCTCGATCATATCAGTCCAGTTATCCGAAATCAGTTCTTCAAGACTGAAGGGCTCTTTAAACTGGCCAACCCTGAGCTGCGCCTTCGGTGTGTAGTTGATATTTAAATAACCGTCGTTCAGGCGGGCAGACCCCTGCCCAAATTCGCTCTCCACGAAAAAGTCGTAGTACTTGTACATTGTCCCGCCCATAGCCAGTCTGGCCCTCCGGACGTAGAAAGAGTTAGTGCTCGGGTGGTCTTTTTCGAAGAGTTTGAAGTCACTCTGGAATCTGCCGGTAATCTTAAGCTTGAAATCCTGGTCAGGTGTCTCAAGTGAAAATCCTTTCTTGAAGCTTACCCTTGGAACCTTTTTGTCCTGCTCCTTTTCATTCTCCACCATCTTCTTCAGTTCCTGGTATTCCTCTTCCTTGAGCACGCCTTTGTCTTTCAAAATATCAATAATCCTCTCTGCCACGTTCTTCTCCATCTCTGCTGCCCATGCGCTTTGATACCCAGGGATCAGCATTAGAGAAAACAGGACTACAAAGACCCATTTCGCAAGATTACCTCTCATATCTATTCTCCTTTCTTTTTATTAAATATCCCCATCATCTTACACAATAACGCTCTAATAAGAGTGTTATAAGAGTATATCTTTATTTTCCTTCTGTCAAGATAAATTTTGATCTTTTCATCTACCTCTCTATTCCTTTCATCCTTCATCCCAATAAAAAAGCCAGCACCCGTTTCAGATCGGGAACTGGCTTCTATATCCGGCCATTCTGTAACCCTTTCCGAACACGGGAGGTATAACCTTTTCAGGTTATACCCTATCGACCACCAGTCATGAACCAAAGGTTTTTAGATAAGGTGGTTCGGGTTTGAACTGAATATACTTTACCGCTTCCATAATGTAAAGTATTTTTTAAAAAAGTTTTTTGCTTGACAAATATTGAGAAATCAATAGTATATCCTAATTCTTCTCGTAACCTCGGCTATGCAAATGCGATTTTCGAACATCTTTCAATGAAGCTTCCCATCTCGAGACTTCAACGCGACCTGACAGATTCCACTGTCTTAAGGAATATTGGTGTTCCGATAGGTCATTCGTTGATTGCCTTTAATTCCCTGTTGAAAGGTCTTAATAAGCTGATTGTAAATACCAATAAAATAAATAGCGATCTTGATAATAACTGGGCAGTTGTTGCGGAAGCTATTCAGACTATTCTGCGGAGAGAGGGCTATCCGAAACCCTATGAAGCACTTCTCGATCTGACACGCACAAATCAGAAGATCACGCATGAATCAATAACAAACTTTATTGAAAACCTCGATCTGAGTGATGAAGTGAAAGCAGAGTTGAAGGCAATCACTCCATTTAATTACACTGGTTTTTAATACGATACAGTATAAATGAAGAACGTAAGGTTGCTGCTTAAGTATTTTGCACCATATCGCTGGTCGGCAGTCCGAAGCATACTCTATAACATATTAAGTGCAGTTTTTGCTCTTGGAACATATACTCTTGCAATGCCTTTCTTAAAGATACTCTTCAAAACAGTTGAGCCAACTGCTTATCCGGGAAATTTTCAGCTTAGTACAGATTATCTGGATTCTTTCAGTAAGTATTATTTGTCATCATTCATAGAAAAAAACGGACAGGCAGGTGCTTTGCTTTTAGTTGTCATAATCGTAATAGGTGCAAGCTTATTTATACTGTCAGGGATCTGCGAAGAAAGTTGTATCACAAAGTTCTCAGACTTCCGCTATCTTTCTTTTCCGATGCAAGGAAAGGCGATGTTATGACCAGGATATCAAATGATGTTCAGGAGATTGAGATATCTGTAATGGCTTCGCTTACAATGATGTTCAGAGATCCGATCTATATCCTGATTTTTGTGATTTTCCTATTCACAAGCAGTTATGAGTTGACACTTTTTGCTCTTGTCCTTCTACCTGTAAGTGGTTGGTTGATTGGCAGGGCGAGCCGAACGTTGAGATCATCTTCACTTCTGGGTCAGCAACACCTCGGTCGTCTTCTTTCCATTGTGGAGGAGACTTTGACAGGACTGAGGATCGTAAAGGGTTTCAATGCTGAAGAAAAGATGAAGGCACAGTTCGCCGAGTCGAATGAGAGATATGCCAAAGTTTTTAAGAGGGTGACGCGTAAAGCATATCTTGCTTCTCCCATCAGTGAATTCCTTGCAACCATAGTTGTTATGGTACTTATGTACGTAGGTGGCAACCTTGCCCTTCAGTGAACAGGAAATATGTCACCAGAAAAACTTATCACTTTTCTTATTGTCTTTTCACAGATAATTCAGCCTGCAAAGAATATCACAACAGCATATTTCAGTATTCAGAAAGGAATGGCATCAATTGACAGGATAGACCAGATACT
>JAPLJA010000209.1 GCA_026388815.1 Pseudomonadota bacterium | reverse complement strand
AAAACGAAAGGCGACATCAGAGAAGGACATCCCCTTTTATAAGGCACAACAACGACTGGTGCTGGGGAACAATGGCCTGATTGATCCAGGAAAAATTGAAGATTACATTGGTGTAGGTGGTTATCAAGCCTTAGCAAAGGCCATTTTTGAAATGAATCCTGATCAGATTATTCATGAGATTAAGGCATCTGGTCTGAGAGGAAGGGGAGGAGCTGGATACCTGACCGGCAACAAATGGGAGAACTGTCGGAAAGCACCAAGTGATGGTAAATATATTATCTGCAACTGCGATGAAGGAGATCCTGGAGCGTATATGGACCGGAGCCTCATGGAGGGGAATCCCCATTCCGTTTTAGAAGGAATGATCATTGGTGCTTATGCCATTGGAGCAAATCAGGGTTTTATCTATGTAAGACATGAATACCCGCTTGCATGCAAAAACGCAGAAATTGCTATTACCCAGGCCAAAAAAGCTGGATTCCTGGGAAAGAATATCCTCGGTTCTGGTTTCAGTTTTGAGGTGGAGATTGCAAAGGGAGGTGGTGCCTTTGTCTGTGGAGAATCCACCGCACTGATTGCCTCTATCGAGGGAATGGTGGGAGAACCGAGGAGCAAACAAATTCACACCGTGACTCAGGGACTCTGGGGAAGACCCACGAACCTCAATAATGTAGAGACCTGGGCAAATGTCCCGTTAATCATCAACCAGGGAAGCCAATGGTTTTCTTCCATTGGCACTGAGAAGAGCAAAGGGACAAAGATATTTTCACTTGTGGGAAGGGTGAAGAATACCGGATTAGTAGAGGTGCCAATGGGCATCACCTTACGAGAGATCATTTTTGATATCGGCGGTGGTCCTCAGAATGGGAAGGCAATAAAAGCGGTACAGACCGGAGGACCGTCAGGGGGCTGTATACCTGCCTCATTATTTAATCTTCCCGTGGATTTTGACAGTTTGACAGAGGCTGGCTCCATGATGGGATCGGGTGGGATGATCGTCATGGATGAAGGAAGCTGTATGGTGGATGTGGCAAAATATTTTGTCCATTTTTTGAAAGGGGAATCATGCGGCAAATGTCTTTCCTGCCGGGAAGGCTTGAAAAGGATGGATGAAATTTTAGATGGTATTATCCAGGGGAAAGCAAACGGTGAAAGTCTTGTACTGCTCGAAGAATTGGCAGAAGTCGTAGCTGATACCTCTCTCTGCGGTTTAGGAAAAACCGCACCCAATCCGGTTCTCTCAGCCCTGAGATATTTCCGTTCCGAATTCGAAGAACATATTATGAAGAAAAAATGTCCTGCTGGTGTTTGTATCCCTCTTATCCAGTATTCGATCCTGGAAGAGCAATGTACCGGATGCGGTGCCTGCAAAAAGATTTGTCCGGCACAGGCAATTGAAGGAGAAAAGAAACAGCGACACAGGATACAGACCGCACTCTGTTCGAAGTGCGGATCCTGTAAAGACATCTGTAAAGCAAACGCCGTCATGGTGCAGTAGAGGAGGATGGAGATGAAAGTTGAGTATGTAAATCTGACGATAGATGGAATGTCAATCGAGGTAGAAAAAGGAAGTACAGTTCTCCAGGCAGCCCGTCAGGTAGGGATTAATATACCTACCGTCTGCTACATGGAGAATCTCTCTCCCTATGGAGGGTGC
>JAPLJA010000125.1 GCA_026388815.1 Pseudomonadota bacterium | reverse complement strand
CCGGCATCGATGGGTGATACAGAAGAGGTGACGGTAGATATTAGGGTTGGGAATGACCGGGGGCTGGCCACCAATCCCTTCAGGGTGAAGAAGGATAAGAAGACGGGGATACCGGTAAAATTGCAATTTCCATAAAGGAGGGGGGAGAAATGAAAGATAAGAGAAAGTTTTTTTGGCTTGTGTTGTTATCACTCATGGTTATGGTGGACTTTGGTCCAGGATCAGCCATTGCTGATTACCACGTGCCCGCTGCTCTTGATACCGTTTGTGGGCTCGATGGCTCGGTCTGGGAGCAGGTAAGTCTGCCGGGTTTTGGAAATGACAATAATATGTCTGTAATCACCATGGCAGCGTACCAGGATCGTCTCTATGCGATGACCAGGAATGACGTTGCAGGTCTTGAGGTATGGAGGACTTCAGGGACTTCGTGGGAACAGGTTTTGTTCCCGGGTGGGGTTACGAACGGCGTGTATGGGAATCCTGGTATCAATAACCTTTTTGCAGACATGGTTGTTTTTCAGGATAAACTCTATTTCGGATTTTCATCCGGTTTTCAGGGAAATACGCTGAAATCATCGGGATGCGAAATCTGGAGATACGACGGTACGAACTGGGAACCCGTCATCTCTGACAAAAAGGATACCGATGAAGGAGGAACGATTACCGGAATGTCAGGATGCGAGGCAGATGATGGAGACGTAGCGGGCCAGATAACTGACGGTTCGAAAAGCTGGACAGCGAATGTCTGGGCTGGGGGGACTCTCCAGATAACCTCTGGCGAAGGAAAGTTCAGGAAGTTTGATATCCTCAGCAATACCGCAGATACCCTTATCATTCAGCAGAATGAGATGTCTGGCCAGACGGGAACAGAATACACCATTTGCGGGACTGCGCACTACGTCAATCCGTTCCCGGAGTATGAATATGACTTGGGGGCAGTGAGTATAGGTGATAACTACGAGATTGGCATCGGTTATGATGAAAACGGTTTTGGGAACTACTGGAACCGGGCTGTCAACTGCATGATCGTGGTTGATAGTAAACTGTACGTAAGTACCGGACTCAACTATGAGTATGGAGCGCAGGTATGGTATACGGAAGATGGTGAGACGTGGGCACTGACACAGCCTCCCAATAGTTTTGATCTCTTTCATGATGATCCGACGTACCCTTTTTCCAAGAAGCCTGTCACGGTAACCGTCCTCAGCATGTGTCCATCGTCAGTATCAGGAACTGAGATCATCTATGCAGGGGGAACCGGTTCCACAGGAAACGCCGGGGCCTGTGCCCGCATGGCAAAGCTGACAGACACAGGTTGGGAACTCATCGTGGATGCAAACGTCGATGAGAATGATACGGGTACGAATGAAAACGGGTTTGGCGACGGTATGTCCTGCACCATGTTCAATGGGAACTTCATGCCGTGGAGCCTTGCTGACTTTAACGGAAAGCTGTATGTCGGTATCAATTCAACTGCAGGGACACGGGTACTCTATACACCCAATGGCAGTTCTGAAGACGGAAACTGGTTCTACAGCGCCGGAGGAGATTCAGGTATCCCGAATGGTTTTGACGGGCTGCTCAACGAAGGTGTAACCGAGACTTATGGTACACCTTTCTACAAAAATATTGTTGCGAATGTTTTTTCCTATCAAAATCACCTCTATGCAGGACTGATATCCTCCTATGTGCCTTCTCTCGGGGGGACTGAAGAGTATTTAACCGGTGCCCATCTCTGGAAAACCGCTGATGGTCTCGCCTGGCAGCAGGTCACCGGTGATGGTTTTGGAGATAACCTCACGATAAGTTTTGAAGCCTTTACGCCCTTTAACAATACGCTCTATGTGTCGGGAAGCAAGGGTGCCAATTCCATGCCGGGAGGAGTTGGTGCTGCCAAGATCTTCAGATTGGTGCCCGGAGCGAGTGTTACCGTCACCAAGGCGCAGATTACCTACACCCTGGAGAAGGCAGACAAGGATCAGATCATGATCAAGGGGAGTTTTAGTCCGGCAACGACCATTGATCCCTCAAGCGAAGTCGTTGTAGTGACGGTTGCTACCACAACAGCAGGTTCCATCTTTTCCGATACTATCTCTGCCGGTTGCTTCACGCAGAAAGAAGGGAAGGAGAAGTGGACGTATAAGAGTGAGAAGCAGAAGTGTGACACAAAGATTGATTCGATGACGGTAATTCGCTTCAGTTCGGCACGTACGGTATGGAGCACATCAACCTTCCGCCTGAACGGCCCAAGTTCTGGGATACCGTCAAGGTGGCCAAGATTGTGGACTCTACGAGTTTTTTCGAACCCCGTTTTGGCATCAGTTTTGAGAAGGCTCCTGCCTGTGTCCCGTTCAAGCACCGCTTTGCTGAATATGAAGAGGTGCTCTACATCGTTTCCGGCGGTCCGCTCAGAATTACCTACAAGGGGCAGGTACTGGATGGTCTTGCCGGGGATTTCTTCATTTTCCAGGAGGGGGAAGAAATCATCTGGGAGATCGTGAAAGATGTGGTTTACATCACCTGTCACTATCCGCCGGTTGATTTGATCATCAAGGCACGGGAGAAGAAATTCGGGCTGAAGAAGTAGCAGGCAAGATAAACTGCTCAGAGACTTTCTCATGAAAAAGGGAATAAGTGATACTCTTATCAATATTCTCCTGATTGAGGATAAACCCTCAGATATCCTTTTGATAAAGAGGATGCTGTCAACCATAGTAAACTTTACCATAGAACAGGTTGCACGGCTTTCTGCCGGGCTGGAATGCCTTGAGAAAGGTGGTATCGATGTAGTTATTGTGGATATCGTGTTGCCGGACGGTGGGGGGATTGAAGCAATTAAAAAAGTCTATGCCGCATTCCCCAGCATACCTATTCTGGTATTAACTGGTTTCCCCGATGAAGAAATGGGTATTCGGGCTATTCAAGAAGGAGCCCAGGATTATCTGGTGAAAGGGCGGATAAATGCTGATGCCCTTACCCGTATACTCCGCTATTCCATAGAGCGCAAAAAGACACGAGAAGAACTCGAGAAGCTACGCAATTTTGAGTCGCTTGAAATCCTCTCCAGCGGCATTACCTGTGAATTAAATAATCTGTTCACGGTGATATTGGACAATATCACTTCAGCAAAGATGTACGTGTCTCCTGAGAGCAAAGCCTTCAACCTGTTGAGCACAACAGAGGAAGTCTGCGAGGAGGCCAGAAAGTTGAACAACCAATTACTCACTTTTTCTATCAATTTGCCAGCTTCTAAAGATAGTAAAAAATAAAAAGCTGCAATAAGGAGGGAAGAGAAAAATGCCATGTTATATCGTGCGGGAAGAGGAAGCAAAAAAATTAGGGCACGTTAACCTCCTGGGAAAGGTGAATGAAAAGGCGCACCTGTCACAGGCAATTAAATCACCGGCAAGCGGGAACATGACTGCGGGATATATCCGATTGGATCCCGGTTACTTCCGCGAGGTTGAATCTCCTGTTGATGAAATAGACTTCTTTATAGAGGGCACGCTCACCTACAGCTTTGACGGGCAAACCTTCACTGCGCAGAAGGGGGATATTGTTTTTGTTAAAAAGGGAACAAAGGCACGATTCAGCACAGACGAAGGCTGCTTTGCTTTTTACGTTACCTATCCTCTTTTTCAGGAAACGATTGATGCGCTGGCGAAGAAGATAGGGGGCGGGAGAGATGGGGAGACGCGGGGATAGGGAGACGCGGAGAGAGGAAATGAAGGATGTTAGGATGATACCCAACAGGCTGGAGCCGGAGGTCTATAAAGCATTAGAAAATATCGTTGGGAGCAGCTGGATATCCCAGGACAGGGCCGTAGCAGAGGCATACAGCAAGCTGTCCCTTGATGCGGAAGGATTCCTGAAAAAACACCACAAGGACCCTTCCAATATATTTGCCTGCGTTGTCCTGCCAGGGAGCACCGGGGAAGTCCAGTCTATCGTCAGGGTTGCCAACAGATACAGAGTTCCTCTCGTGCCTTTTACCAACGGGCAGGCGATCAGCTCGCCAACGTTTAATGTGCCAACGATCTGCGTGCATTTGAGCAGGATGAACCGGGTTCTCGAGGTCAATGAAGAGAACATGACGGCAACCCTTGAGCCTTTTGCCGATTATGCCCAGCTCATGGCAGAGGCTGCGAAGGTGGGATTGTGGAACGGCGGGACACCTCTCGCAACGACTCTCTGCAAACTCGCTTCCCAGGCTGCCTTTGCCGGTATCTGGCAGACCAGCAAGAAGTACGGACTCTTAGACAGGAATCTCGTAAGCCTCACTGTAGTGTTGCCTACCGGTGAAATCCTCAGGACCGGCGCCAGGGGGATATCCGGGGCAGGGGATTTCTGGGAGTATGGGCCCGGCCCTGACCTCCTGGGGCTCATAAGGGCGAGTGCCGGCACTACCGGCATCATAACCGAAATAACGGTTAAGCTCCACACGTGGGTGGGGGGCAGGGACCTGCCTGAGCCCCCTGCAGGTCGTCCCTCCATACCCCGGTACTATGAGCCGGCATTTGACCAGGCGCCTCCTCCGGTGAAACACCGGCTTTACTGGATTGAATTTCCTGATTATGATTCTGAAATCAGTGCCTACCGCGCAATTGCCCATGCCGGTATCGGAATAGGGTTGAATGCATCAGGCGTCTATTCAGCCTACTACTGCTCTCCCACTCAGCAGATGACTGAGGAGAGGGTGCGGGAGGATTTTTTCCCGCCCTGGAACCTCTACGTGATCGTCGTCGGTATCACCTCGGATGAACAGATACAATACGAAGAGCATGTGCTCAGGGAGATTGCAGAGGAGTTCGGTGGAAAATTCCTTTCACAGGATTACAAGCCGGATGTGCTCCAGGCACTGGCTCCCTGGAACCTGGACTGCATCAGGAATGTCTGCGGATACCGGATGAACCGCAGGATGTACGCCGGCGGAGTTCTCCCGGCAGGGCCGCCGGAGGTGGCGAAGTACCACAGCAAGCTCTGGCGCGAGCTCCTTGAGCAGTTTGGCGAGATACACATTACCGACAGGGGAGGTGCCAACAACACTACCTTTATCTACGGTATTGAGCCGGCAGGACGTTACACCCTCTCTGAGACAGATATCTATCCTGACCCCACAGATATTCATTCCTTAGAAAAGTGTTTGACCATCACCATGTTCGGTGCGGTGAGGAACGCCGCCGAGAGGAATACCACGCCGTTTGGTTTCGGAGGTCCGGTAGAACCGCTCATCACGTGCTTCCCTGAGCAGGGGCCCAATGCTCACCTTCTCTTGAGAAAATTGAGAAAGGTATTTGACCCCAATAGTGTTTGCAGCCCGGGCAGACAGGTCTTTACCGAAGAAGAGTGGAAGGACTTCCCCGAGGAGAAGCTTGCCAGCATCAACAAGGTGAGGCAGATTTTCGGGATGAAGGCGGTAGAAAAGTAAAAAAGGGTTCAAGGGGCCAAGGGTTCCAGGGTTCAAGCGAATGCAGAATGTAATCAGTGAATAGTCGTTAGTGAATAGTGAACAGCAAGAGTTCAGGAGTCAGGAGACAGAAGCCAGAAGATTTTTTTCTTCTGAATTCTGTATTCTGAATTCTCTTTTACCATTCACCGTTCACTATTCACTGTTTTTCCTCGAACCCTATGTAATAAGGAGGAGCACACATGGCTAAGAATGATAACGGCCGCAAGCGGGATATCCTGACCATGATCAGGGAACGGCGTTCAATCAGGATGTACAAGAAAAAGGCCCCTGCCGAAAAGGAGATTAACAGAGTCCTAAAAGCAGGGAGGTGGGCGCCTTCAGGATTGAATAACCAGCCCTGGAGATTTATGGTCATTACGGACAGGGCCAAGAGGGACGGCCTTGCTTCGTTTACCAAATATGGGAATATCATCAAAG
>JAPLJA010000304.1 GCA_026388815.1 Pseudomonadota bacterium | reverse complement strand
TGAGCGATGAAGGCGAGATACTTCTTGTAGGTCATCTCCTTGGCTGAAATACTCTCGTTCGCCTCTTTCTCTCTATCAAGGAAGGGAAGGACGAGAAACTTTATCAGGCAGAAAAGGATCACAGCAACGATGCAGAGAACGACATACTGCTTTTCCCGCTTGCTGATTTTCATCGTTGCCTCATTTCCCCTGACCGGTGACTACTGCCTCAAGCCGGAAGTACTCTTTCACACTCCCTCCTTTGACGATAGGCGAGGTGAACTGCACCTTTTCAAAGAGGGGAGATTCCTCTAACAGGGAGATGAGATTTGAAGCAGAAAAAGCGAATCCGGAAAGTTCGATCTTTCTCTCTTTCTCCCGGTATGAAAAGTCAGTAAACCAGACATCGAGAGGGATAATGGTGGTCAGTTCTTTCAATATGGCAATTTTGCCCACATCCTTCTTCTTGACCTCTTCGATGATGCGTATCTTCCCCTTGATTTCTTCCGTCTCCTTCTGCATCTGCTCTACCGCCATCACCTCGACCCGCACCTGATTCACATCCTTTGTGAGCTTTTCCAGATACGTTTCTTCTGCAACGAGCATATTGTAGTAGGAAACCCCGCCGATTATTGAAGAAACGAGGAGGAGACTTCCCGCAATAATTTTCTTCAGATGTTTGATCTCCCGGGGACGGAGATGGATTGGGATGAGATTAATACTGAGAGGAACCTCTTTTAACCCTTTGATTGCCACACCGATAGCGGGCGCAAGGAGGGGAAGGACATCCCTTCCCTTGCCCTCTTTCATCCCGATCGCCGCCTCGTCCATGACGCGGGGGTCCAGGTCGCCTGCCAGCCTGAGCTCTTCTACCAGGCCACCATCAAGGTCAGCACCGGCCAGAAAGAGGGGGATGATCTCCTCTTTCAATCCATTGAGACTCAGAGCAGCCATATCAAGTTCGGAAGAAATGTGGTCCCTCAGGAAGGGAACCCGCTCTGCGCCCCTGGGAGCAAGGAGAGAGAAAGCTTTTGAATATGCAAGCACACTATCCTGGATAATATCCAGTTCCAGGTAATGCTCATCGAGGTATGACACTGCACGCAGACTTTTTGAGGGAGCGGGGTTCTTTCCGGCTTTAAGCACGGCAAGAAAGGAGAGGAGCTTCTTAACCACCGTGGCCTTCTCTTTTTCCTCTTTTCCCTCTTCACCTTGTTCTTTATCCTCACTTTTCCTGAACCACCCTTTCACCCGTTCAAGCGAAACCGTCCTTAAGGATATGTTCTTTTTTGCCCTTCTCTGGGTCTGGAGGTTGCACAGTGCCGTAGAGGTAATCTCCACGCCTTTGGGCCTGATATTGAGTCTCTCCAGGATCATCAGGTAACGATCTATCAATTCCTTTTTCACTGCGACGAGGAGTATTTTTAATGTCTGCCCTTCCTTGTCCCGGCTGATAATCTGGTAGTCCAGATACACATCCTCTATGGTAAAGGGGGTATAACGATCCAGTTCGTAGGTAAGTACGTTCCCGAGGTTTTCTTCGATCGCCAAGGGCAGATCCAGATATTTCAAGACCACCTGATCCCGGGGTATCCCCAGGAAGAGATTTTTCTTTGAGGCCCTGCTTTCTTGAATAAACCCCTCGATCGTGCTTGCGATGACATCATCCCTTTCTTCGGGTTTCACTTCCTTAAGGGGCAGGATACGATAATGATGCAGGGAAATCCCTTTCAATCCCTTTTTCAGGCAGACGAAGAAGATTCGCTGACGTTCGATGAGCAAGCCGAGAGTTTTCATCTAATTTCCTTCCCGGAAATACACTACCTCGTACTTGCCTTTCCCCCCTTTGTCAATCCTTACAACTGCTTTCAGAACTTTTTTCAGGGGACTGTCCTTCACTTTTCCGGTAACGGTAATATTGTAGAAAGGTGAACTGGCGAAGGTTATATAAGGGGCTATCTGGGCATAATTCGGGATATCAGACAGCCTGGCATCCCCGCTCACCAGCTCTTTTTCAGCCCGCAACTCAATGATCTTGGTTGCCGTCTCAGAGGTCATCCCGGGGAGGATCATGAGGAGGTCATAGGGTGCGCTGTTAATGTTAATCTGCTTCGAATCAGAATAAACGGTTACCAGCTCGGAAAGTCCTTTCACAGGGCCGATCCTTAATTTTTTTTCCGCTTCTTTTTCCCGTTTCACCTCACTCTGAGTAGATGTTTTCCCTTTCTTTCCCGTTCCGTAGAAAACCTCCTCCGTCACTCCTTTCACCAGGAGCAGTTCCTCAGTTACAACGAAATTCCCATCCCGTGCCTCATATGGCTCGGAGAGGGACTTGTAATAATCGTCTTCAGCCCCGTTCAGACGATGGTCGTGGTCCGGATCTCTCCAGTCAAGGATGGAATCAACGATGGTGTCCCGCTCGCTCCCTTCCAACCCGCACCCTTCTTCTATTAGCTTGCGCAGCAGGGAATCATCCGCGGTATTGATATTTATCTTCCCGCCTTCATCACTGATGAGGATTTCACACTCCCTGTCCCCGAGGGAGAACTGGTAGGGTGTATCTCTCGGCCTCCATTCTTCTTCCTGAACTTCTTCCCCTTCAACGAGGGTGGCCTTGGAGGCTTCGGCTTTCTTGACTGCACTTTTCGCCTTCATCAGCTCGATGATTGCCTTGTTGAGTCCGGCCTGGGCACAGAAATAGGCTTCCTCCCCTTCCTTGAAATTTCGGGTTACCGTCGCCTCCATCCTCACGGTAAAACAGAACTCCATCACGATCACAGAGAGAAAAACCAGGACAAAGAGAACCATAATGAGGGCAATCCCCCTCTGGCTCACATTCTGAGGAGACAGAATACAGAATTCAGGAGACAGGAGATGAAAAAATTTATTTTCCTTCTGGATTCTGACTTCTGGCTCCTGGATTCTCTTTGACATTTGGGCTTTGTCATTTTTCATTTTTAATCAACTCGGCGTAGTAACTCCCTACGTGACCTCCTTGTTTCTCAAATCCTTTCCCGGTGCCATGAGCGGGATAATCAGTTCCCTCGGGTTTTCCTCATCATCCCTGAAGGTAATCTCAACCTTTACTGCCCGGGGCATTCTTTCCTTTTCCTTGGCGTTCCAGCTCTCAAGCCACTCACCTTCTTCACCTTCTCCCGGATCATAGTATTGAAAAGCAATGCGGGCCACCTGAGCGTCCAGCACATCCTCCTCAGTGTCTTCTCCGAACTCATCCTTCAGGATATTGGTTTTCAGGGCATCCTTCTCCCGGATGAGCAGTCCCCGGTCTTCATCAACCCGCATCTCCAGGAGGGAAAGACCCTTTTTTCTTCTGAGCGGCATGGTGGTAACAAAGGTGAGGGAGCTGCTTTCCCCTTCAAATATATAGAACTTTCTATGCGTATCAAGTTCAGTCACGGTCGTTTCGTAGGGAAAGGTACAGCTTATCTCCCGGTACATAATCTCGGTGATCATCCGGAGCTTCTGGTACTTCTCAATGTCCCGTTCCCCCTTCTCCCAGGCTCTTGTTCCTATCCGCATGGAACCAAATATCACCACCATGAGAATGGCGAGGATGGTTATGGAGATTAAGAGCTCGATCAGCGTAAACCCCTTCTTCATTTCCATCCTTCCTTCGGGACGAGCTTCACCGTTGCAAGTTCAATCTTCTTTTCCCTGTTCCCTGCCTCCCAGCTTACCATTGATGTTACGGTATACATCGAGAGGAGCAGAAACTCTGTACCGCTTTTTTTCTGCTCTTCCTCTTCTTCATAGGGAGAGATTACCACGCGCCATTTGTACCCGTCTTCAAACTCCCCGCTTTCCTCTTTCTCAGACAGCTTCTTTGCCAGGCAGCACTCTTCCAGCTTTTCCCGGGCATGGATTAAAGCAGTGGTATAATCGCGGGTAACCATCACGGTCCTCAATCCTGTCGAAAACTGCTGGAGGATTATGGTGAGCGCAATCCCCAGGATGGCCAGAGCTATCATGATCTCAAGGAGGGTAAAACCCTGTTCCGTCTTCATTCCTTTTCCTTAACCTCTACTGCGCCTGTCAGGAAACTCACCACAATCCTGTATTCTCTTTTTTCTGCTTCATCACTCAGCACAACCTCTCCGCCCTCTGAACTGCCATTAGGACGGAAGGTGATCGTAGCGCTCCCGGAATTTACCTCTTCCTCACCAGCAACGAGCTCAAGAAACTTCACCTCTTCAGGGAGGGTATAGACCTTCGGCTTCTCCTGTTCCTGAGGTTTCTGCGTCCCTCCTTCCTCTGGCAATGCCTTTTCTTCTCCTGATTTCTCCCCCTCACTTTCTGCAGGAGATATGGTAACCTGCCGTTCGTCAAAACTGAAGACCGCCTGATAATCTTCAGCCCGGGCAATTGCCTGAGTCCTTGCATAGCGCAGGGCTGCGGCTACCTTCCTCGCAGCAGTCTTGAGCTGGAGACTCGCAAGGCTCCTGCTGATAGTCGGGGAGACCATCGCAGCCATAATGCTCACGATAACCAGCACAATGATAAGCTCAATAAGGGTGAAACCTTTGGGGTGATATTTCACAATGAAGCCTCAATCAATAGAATTCAGTAGTCAGGAGTCAGAATCCAGAATAAGAATTCTTCTGTCTCCTGAATGCTGTATTCTGACTTCCTCCTCATTTCCCTACTTGTCTTTCCAGCTTGCAATATCATCTCCTTCCCCGTTTTCATTCTGGCCGTTCGGGCCAAAGGAGATGATGTCATAATCACCATGTTCCCCGGGAGCCTTGTATTCATAGGCATTCCCCCAGGGATCAAGGGGGATATCCTTGGGGAGGTAAGGTCCCTCCCACTTGTCATCGCCAGATGACTCTCGTAAATCTTTCAGGGCAGAAGGGAATTTACCCACGTCCAGCCGGTAGGAATCACTGGCCGTGGAGAACATTTCAATCTGTGCTTTGGCTGCCTTTTTCTTGGCGCCTTCCACCTTCCCGAACATCCTGGGGGCAACCAGGGCACCCAGGAGACCGATAATGATCATAACAATGAGAAGCTCAATAAGTGTAAACCCCTTCTCGTTCCTCTTCTTCCTGTCTTCCTTCATACTTTCTCCTCCTTATCCTTAGAAAGGCATCTCATTCACGCTGAATATGGCCATCAGCATGGAGATAACAATAAAACCTACAACAACACCCATGATGAGAATCATGAGCGGTTCCAGCAAGGCAACGAATCTTTTCACGGCATTCCTTACATCCTTGTCATAGGTATCAGCTACCTTGAGCAGCATCTCATCCAGTTTACCAGTCTCCTCTCCCACCGTAATCATGTGGACAGAGAGGGGGGGGAAAAAGTGGTACCTCTTTAACGGCTTGGCCATTCCTTCGCCTCCCTTTACCCCTTCATAGATACCGCTTAAAGAGTTGGCAATCACCCGGTTGCCCACGATTTCCTTTACAATACTAAGAGCAGCGAGGATGGGTACCCCGCTGCGAAGCAATGTCCCCATCGTACGGGTAAATCGTGCCACCTCCACTTTCTGAACCAGCGTCTTTACCACAACCAGCTTCAATTTCAGCCCATCCCACTTCAACCTTCCATCTGTCGTATTGATATAGGTCTTGATTCCCCAGTAGATCAGGCCGCATACCACCAGGATTGCCCACCAGTAATCCCTGATGCCACCGCTTAGGGCTAAGAGAAAACGGGTGGAGAGAGGGAGGGTCTGCCCCATATCCGAGAAGATCATGGCAAACTTGGGTATGACAAAGGTCATGAGGATAGTTATGGCGCCGCCGCCTGCCAAAACGAGGAGGATGGGATATACCATGGCAGATGTTATATAATCCTTCATTTCCTGAGAGGTCTCAAGAAACTCCGCAAGCCGGACCAGGATAAGCTCGAGTACACCGCCCGCTTCTCCTGCCCTCACCATGTTGACATAAAGTTTTGAGAAGCAGCGGGGGTGTTTGGCCAGTGCATCAGCAAAGGAGCTCCCGCCCCGCACCGCCTTGTAGACGTTTTCCACAATCGTTTTCAGTTCCCGGCTCTCCGTGAGCTCAATCAGGATGTACAGGCTGCGGTCAAGGGGGAGCCCTGCACCGACAAGGGTGGAGAGCTGCTGGGTAAAGGTCATGACGTCTTTATTTGAGACCTTCTTAAAAAGGGAAAAGGTTGAAAGCTGCAGGGAGAAACGGCGGGCCTGAGTGGGCAACTTGACTGAGATCGGAATAAACCCCTGGGACTGGAGCTGGCTGATTACCAGCCTCTCCTCGTTTGCCTCCATTACCCCCTCAACGAGCTTGCCCATCGGGTCAGCCGCTTTGTAGACATATTCAGGCATCTTTTACTCCACTCCGCACTCCGCATTCGCCATTTCGCATTTGTTTACTCCACCTGGGTGACCCGTAAGACTTCAGAGATAGTTGTTTTCCCACTTCTTACCTTATCCCAGCCAGCTTCCCGCAGGGTTTTCATGCCGAGCCTTCTTCCCGTCTCCTTGATGGCAGTAGAATCAGCCTTTTCCAGGATGAGCTTCCTGATTTCATCTGTGATGGGGAGAAATTCATAGATTCCAGCCCTCCCCCGATAACCGGTGTTGGCGCAGTTTTCACACCCCCTGCTCTGAAAGATCTTCACAGTCCCCATTTCATCCTCTGGTATACCCATCTGTTCCAGCATGCCCGGTTCAGGGTTGTAAGGCTCGAGGCAATGCGTGCAGTTAATCCGCACCAGCCTCTGGGCAAGGATACCAATCAAGCTGCTCGAAATGAGGAAGTTCTCCATCCCCATCTCCATGAGACGGGTAATCGCACCGGCAGCATCATTGGTGTGAAGAGTGCTGAACACTAAATGACCGGTTAAGGCTGAATGGATGGCGATTTCTGCGGTCTCTGCATCGCGGATCTCTCCTATCATGATGATATCCGGGTCCTGTCTCAATATGGAGCGGAGGGCACCGGCAAAGGTGAGCCCGATAGAAGGCTTCACCTGGATCTGGTTTACCCCTTTCAACTGATACTCAACCGGATCTTCTACCGTGATGATCTTCTTCTCCGGGGAATTGATCTTGTTCAGTGCGCTGTAGAGGGTGGTGGTCTTTCCGCTGCCGGTGGGGCCGGTAACCAGGATGATCCCATGGGGACGGGAGATGAGCTCTTCAAATGTAGCAAGCTCTTCCTGAGGGAATCCCAGCCTTGTCAGATCCAGGATGACGCTTTCCCGGTCAAGGATCCTCATGACCACGCTCTCCCCGAAGAGCGTGGGAATGGTGGAAACCCGGAAATCTATCTCCTTTCCCATAACCCGGAGCCTGATCCTTCCGTCCTGAGGCAGTCTCCTTTCCGCGATGTTCAACTTGGACATGATCTTGATACGGGAGGTTACTGCAGCCTGGAGCCTGCGGGGAGGGGATTCCACTTCATGGAGAATCCCGTCAATCCGGTATCTCACCATGAATGATCCCTCGAATGGCTCAAAATGGATATCACTCGCTCTCACCTCGATAGCCCGTGAAATGACCAGATTCACCAGTTTGATAACAGGTGCCTCCGAGGCCATATCCTTGAGGTGGTCTACATCCCCACCTTCCTCATCCAGGGAGATATCCCTTCGATCCTTGTCCAGGTCCTCGATGATCTTATCCATGGAACCCGTTTCAGAGCTGGAAAGCCGCTCGATAGCATCAACAATCTCCTCTTCCCGGGCCAGACTGATCTCCAGATTGTAGCCGGTGGCTAAGCTCACTGCCTCAAGGGTATAGAAATCGAACGGGTCACTCACTGCTATGGACAATGTGCTGTCGGTGAGACCCAAGGGGAGAACCTTTGCCTGCTTTAAAAATTTTTCCGAGAGGTTTTCGATCAC
>JAPLJA010000156.1 GCA_026388815.1 Pseudomonadota bacterium | reverse complement strand
TGCCCTCGATTGGCCCAAGATGTCATGAACTGAGAGTTAAAGAGGAAAACAGAATTTGGCGCATTGTGTATCGGATAGATGATGATGCCATTGTTATCTTGGAGGTATTTGACAAAAAGTCGCAGAAGACACCTCGGGAAGTAATTGAAAGCTGTAAACGTCGGCTTCGATTGTATGAACCATAATGTTGGAGGAAGCGTATGAAAGATATTAAAAGGAAGCGGCTTGAAGCGAAAGGGTGGAAGATCGGTTCTGCCGCGGAGTTTCTGAAGCTTTCGCCCGAAGAATCATCCTATATCGAATTGAAAATTGCATTGAGCAAAAATCTTCAACGGTGCCGTCGAGAAAAGAACCTCACTCAAGAGCAACTCGCTCGGATGCTGAAGTCGAGTCAATCGAGGGTGGCGATTTGCTTATCCGTTCACTGTTGATGTTGGGTGCATCGAGAAATAGCCTCGCCCGTATCTTATCCGGAACCCATTCTGCCCTGGTTGGTTAGCTTCATCTCTCCAAGATCTATTTCCGCAGGCACAAATGCCGCCTAACGGTTGAGTGCTTGAGTAGTCCGCCAGAGGCGGATTTGGGTGTCAGCCTCAAGCACTCTGTTATTCTACCGTTGCGGGCAATTTTCAAAATTGCAAGAAGCAAGGCCTAACCCACGACCCTCTAAAAATAGGGGAAGCGTCCCTGCATTTCTCCTCTATGCAATACAAATGCCGAACAGTATTGGAACCGTCAGGCTGTCCCAAAATATTATTTTGATTAAGCCTACTTTTGTCTTACATCCGAATAATTTATTGTGGGACCTCTGTTAGGGCGTTGTTCTCTGGTTTTTTATGAGATATAGCCTGCTATCCACTCTCCCTACTACTGTACCGGTTGCAATTGAAGAAAAGCCCCGCTCCACTTTAGGTACTTTGCTATTTTCCTCAAGTTATGTGCAATACACATGATCAAGAATTCCCCCTTAGCCTTCAGCTTCCCTCGCAATAATAGATTTCGCATGTTCCGGTTGTATTTCATATCACCAAAAACCGGCTCTACCAGGTATTTCCGCTTCCCGTATTTCCGTTTGCCTTCTGCTGTATCTAATCGAGCGCGCATCTTTTGTAGTAAGAACTCCCTCGGATCCCAGCTTATTATCCTATATTCTGCCTTTGTGCATTCTGCCTTCCTTGCACACTGTGGACAAGCCTTGCATCGATAAATCCGTATGTCAGGCTTTCCCTCTCTTTTCATTAATCCTTTATAGGTTAGCATCTTCCCCATTGGACAGGTATACCGGTCACTCTCCTCATCATAGGCGAATCTGCTCTTATGAAATTCAGGATGCTTGTATGTCCCCTTCCGAATACTCTCCATCTTCTGATCAGGGATGTAGCCTTCTATATCTCTCTCTTCCAGGTATTGAAGATTCTCATACGAAGAAAACCCTGAGTCCGCCAATATCGCAGTGGGTATATCACCTGTGTTCTCCTCCACTTGCGCTGTTAACTCTCCTAAGGCTTCATAATCTGCTGGATTATTGGTGAGCGTGGCGGCCACGATTACTCCGTTGCTCTCCTCTACCGCAATCTGTCCATTGTAGGAAGGCTCAGGTCGATACCCCTTGTGTAACATCGTTGTGGTCTCTTCATCCGTGAGATTTATCTCTCTTGCCTTCCCGCCTGATAAGCTCTCTTTCGCTTTCTGAAGTTTCTCCTTACGCTTCTGCCTCTCCCTTAATTCAGGAGCGACTTCAGAGGGGCTTTTTTCTTCTCCCATTACCGCATCTTCGCTTTCATCCCTCTCTTCACACTCTCTTAGGATGGATTCTATCTCCTTATCTATAGCGGCCATATCCGTATCCAGATCAGATACCCTCTTTGTCCTCCGATACGACGCATTTGCCTTTAACTTTGTCCCATCTATGGCTATTGTTCCCAGAGATACCATCCCCATCTCAACGCAGAACCGTACGATCTGAATGAATAACCCTTTTAAGGTACCTACATTGTCTTTACGAAACCTGTTTATTGTCCTGAAATCGGGTTGCTGAAAGGCTGATAAATACATGTACGCCATGTCGCTCTTCAACCTGTGGGCTATTACCCGAGAACTCCTCTCCCCCATCGCGTATCCGTAAAAAAGCACCTTTACCATCATCTGGGGATGATAGGCAGAACAACCCAAATCGGAATACCTCTTGTAAAGCTCGGTCAGGT
>JAPLJA010000038.1 GCA_026388815.1 Pseudomonadota bacterium | reverse complement strand
CAAGCTTTTTCTACGTTTGGCGCAGCAGGCCGTGGCGGTGGAGCCAATTCCTTATGCATGTTTGGTCAAAGGCGTTCGGGAAGGCAGATCTCGTAAATACAACATCTTGGGGTAGGTGCCGTCAAGTGCATACCCCATTATCGCCCATTGCCTGCCTAACGCCTATTTATAGACTTGACAAACTACCTCATCCTTGTGTATTTCGATACGGGTATGAAAACAAAGCTCATTCACTTAAGGGGAATCGTGGACAATAGTCATGGATAAAAGAGGAGCGATATGAAAAACAGGTTATCTATAGTTCTCGTTATCGCAGTCTTCCAGGCAGCAGCTCTTGCCTCCACCTCCTCAGCCATCGAGCTGTTCGGCGGGAGGCTCCACGAAGTAAAGGGGAGCATCCAGCAGACGCTCAACTACCGCACCCACCAGGATGAGCGGGGGGTAAAATTTTCGAGCTTCCGGACTACGTTTCGGGGCGAAGGGCTGTTAGATATCATCACGCAATCCTCCTGGAACCTCAAACTCTACGGGCTCTTCAACTTCTGGTACGACAACGGCACCAATATTGACAGGAACCTCGGGCACGCAATCGCCCTGGAATCCGGCTCCTTCGGCTTACGGTCGTACCGGAGGTCAAACCAGCAGGAAGAGATCATGAAAGATCTCTACTTTGAATACACCTGGAGCGATGTCTTTGAAGCACGGCTGGGGAAGCAGATGGTCTCCTGGGGCGAAACGGCAGAGGCGAGGGTTGCTGACGTGATCAACCCTCTCGATTACAGTAATTTGGTGGCATTCCCTGACTGGGAAGACTACAAGATAGGCCTCTGGATGGGCCGGTTCTTCTATACCCCGAGAAACATATGGCAGGATATCTCCTTTGAGCTTATCATCATCCCGCCCGATTTTCAGTACAACCGGTTCTCTCCTGCCGGCTCAGGCCAGTATTTCGGGGCTACCCCCCAGGGGCTGACCATGGAGTTTCCGCTCAGAACGCTCTACTGGCCCGAATATTTCTCACGGGTCTTCCATAAGCAGAGAGAAGACGCCCCGACCAATGATGCGAGCAACATCGAGACGGGCTTAAGGATCAGGGGGGTAACCTTCGGGACAGACTGGACGATCTCCACGTTTTATACCAGGCTTGATTCACCCATTTACAACGGTGCTCAAGGGTATGCCAATTCCCAGCAGATGGTTCTGAACAAGGCGATAGGAGAATTCGGGCTGCCCATTCCGAAGAAGAACGTAGGCCAGGTCTTCATCTATCCCCACTACCTCTCTTCAGCCTTTACCTTTTCCAAGCCCATCGATTGGGCAAAATCGGTGATCAGGGGCGAGGTTGTGCTGAACAGCAACAAGGAGTATAACTGGTTTTCGAGTGATTTTAAGGAATGCAAGACCCTCACCCGGGACCTCCTCACCACCGCCCTCACCCTGGATAGGAAAAACATGGTGCCTTACCTCTCTCTCTGGAACAATTCCAGGGCTGTCAGTACAACCCTCACCTGGTATCATTACAAGTTGTTCGGCCACGAGCGCGGTATTGCCTGGGAGGCAGGGGTTCCGGGATATATGGAATCAACCTGGGATAAGCTGAGTGTCCAGATCGATACCGGTTTTTACCATGATACCATCGTCCCGGCACTCAACTTCCTCTACGACTGCAACGGGAATACCACGGTCTCAGGTGCCCTCAGGTTTGCCCCGGGAGACCACTGGAGGTGGATGGTGGTCTACCAGCAGATAAACGAGTCGAGGAATGCCGCAGGGAAAGATATCGGGAGATACCAGGATCAGGTGATATTCTCCATGAGGTATGAATTTTAACAACCAGGAGGTGAAGGATGGACCGTAAAAGAGCAGCCGTGTTGTCTTTCTTAATCCTTTTGATCTTCTTATTCGGGATCGCTTACCAGGGCAGTGCTGAAGAGAAGGTCCTCAAGCCCTGTTATGAAGGAGAGGAACTGGCAAAGGTGAAGGAGTGGGAAAAGGCCTGGGTCGGAAAAAGGATTGACAGCGCCACCGTTGACCAGGTGAAAGACCTGCTGCCTCCGGCTATCTATCAGCTCATGAAAGACACCAAGACCTGGGGAGAGCACTGGTTTGAGATTGTCCCCTACCGCCCTCTGCCGTACACCCCGGGAAAGATAAAGTACACAAAGGAGGGCAACTGCAGGATCGGCCCCAATGATGAGCTCATCGGCTGGGCTGCCGGCGTCCCTTTTCCGGAGCCGAAGAGCGGGCTGGAGATCGCGTGGAATTTTGAATCCTGGAGCCACAGCGATGGATTCTTCAACTCCGCTGTGGGATATACGGTGGACGGGAAGATCAAATATGACCGGAAGCTTGCTTTCGCGGTGAAGAGCTTGCACTGGGCGGGGAGGTGCGACGTGCCGCCCACACCGGAATTCCCTGACAATACCAAAGGCATCCTCCGGGCAAGCTGGCTTGAGAGCAGTGAGCCGACCGAAGTAAAGGGACAGACCATACTGCAGTATTGCTACAAGGACCGGAACAAGCAAGACGACAGCTGGGTATGGATTCCCTCCCTCCGGAAGATCCGCCATATATCAACTGCCCAGAGAACGAATATTGAAGGCGGATCAGACATCGCGACCGACGATGATTACGGCCGGAACATGATCCCGGCAAACTTCACGTACAAATACCTGGGGAGGAAAGAAGTCCTCCTGGCGCGGCATCAGGACATTGGTGTCCTCAAGCGCCCTGAAGGGGATTGCATGTACAGCGGCATGCAGAAAGAGAAGGTCAACACCTATGTGGTGGAGGGGGCGAATAAGAACCCCTCTTATCCCTACAGTAAATTCATCTGGTATGTGGACCCCGAGTTATGGCACATCGTGACTGCCGAGAAGTTTGACCGGCAGGGGAAGCTGTTGAAGGTCATCGAGTACTGCCTGGACGTCCGCCCGAGCTACCAGGGGCTACAAGATACCTATTACATAACGGTCACGTGCCTTGACGTCCAGCGGGTACACTCAACGGTCAGTACGCTGCCCGAGATTAACCTGGGGCAGGAGTTCCCGCTGAGCCTGTTTACCGTCAACCAGCTCCAGAGGCTCGGCCGGTAGAATCGATAAACTTCATTATTTCAGGAATGCTCGGGATACCGCTCCTGCCACCAAGGGAGCGGCACTTGAGCGATGCAGCGGCATGGGAGAATCTCAGTATCTCTTCGATCTCCCAGTTCTGGAGCATCCCGTAGATAAAGGCCCCATGGAACACATCACCTGCGCCGGTGGTATCTTTGCACTCCACCCTGAAAGCCGGGGTTTTGAATGTCTCTCCATCATAGAGGGCGAGTGACCCCTCTTTCCCCAGAGTGACGCAGACAAAAGAAGGTCCCAGCTTGCGGAGCTTCTCAAGGCTCTCCCTGACATCATCACAGCCAATCATGCTCCTGGGAAAGGTGCGGTCTGCAATCAGGATATCCACGTATGTAAGCAGTTCGGCAGTGCCGTCCTTTACCTTTTCCGCATCGAGCATCACCGGGATGCCTTCCTCCTTCGCCCAGCGGGCTGCCTGGATCGAGGCCTCAACCTCGTGGGTATCGAGGTGGAGGACCTTTCCTGAGCAGATGGATTCTTTCTTGATCTCGTGGAGGTGAATCTTCAACGTATCATCCCGGTCCCAGATGATGGTCCGCTCTCCGGTCCCGTTCTCAATCAGGATAAAGGCAAACTGGCTGTATGCCCCTTTTTCCACCATCACTTCAGATACGTCCACCCCTTCCCTCTCCAGGGTCTCGAGGGAGAACCCGCCGAATTCGTCATCCCCCACCTTACCGATGTATTTCGCCTTCAGTCCCAGGCGGACACAGGTGACCATGGCAGTTGCCATCTGCCCCCCGCCCTGCTTTGAGTATTCAAGCATTTTCACCTTGCTGTCGAACTGCGGGTAATGGGGTACGACGCAGAGGTGATCCACCGCATTGAGCCCCATGCCGACCACATCAAACTGTGCCTGAGCAGGAAATGGTATTCTGAGTTTCATCATCTACCCTTTTACCGGATGGTTAAAAGCCTGTCAACGGGAAATCATGAGAACAATTTTGTGTTTGCTTTTTGATCTCTCAAACCTATAATAGTCAACGCCATCTGATATACCTCTTAAGAGAAATAAATTGTACGTTCATGAGGAGGGGATATGAAGATAACGACTAAGGATTTTCAGCAGGGATTGGAGCAGAGGTTTGCAAAGTATTTGCAGCAGATGAACCACGAGGAGATGGTGATGGCAGAAAAGGGTAAGGAGAGGCTCCGGTTCAAGATTTACCGGACAAAGGGAGATAAAGGCTTTCCCTTAAAGAAGGTCACCCTCATGATCCTCGATTACGGTCTGGTCTGGAACAAGGACGATAAGAAGCTCCTCGACGAAGATGAGCTGATCGTGGCCTCTTTTATAACGCTGGATGATATCCCCCTGCCGGTACTGGCAGCTGAAGCCTCCCTGCACTGGAACAAATATGACCATCTGAACATCGACCTCTTTCCCTTATCAAAGGACCCTCGGTACCGGCAGATCTTCTGTGAGCCGGTAAAGGCCCTGCGGAAGAAGAATGACGGTCTTCCCGGACTTCTGCCGGGAGTGAGGACCCCGTCGCTGCTGGATGAATATACCTCAGGCGGAATGATGGCCGGAGATTTTGAGATTGCTCTGCGGGATAAGAGCGTACCCTGGTGGTTCGAGTATGTTGATCTCTACAAAGGGCTTCTGGATACTATTGCGAACTATCCTATTCTGAAAGAGCCTGCCATCATCGAAGAAGGGAAAAAGGTGAGAAACCTGTTCCTGACGAGCTTCCAGAAGGCATCACCGAGAATCCTTTCGGATATTCCAAATCTCTACAGCGAGGAGAGGGGAAAGCAACTCGGAGAACTGCTTTTTTAAGGAGAGAGTGGGAGGTAACCTGAGAGGGAGGGGATAAACGCCCGGGGGTTAAAACGTTCCGCCGTTCCAGCCAAACATCTTTTTATTGATATCCCAGAACTCAATGTAAACCCGTTCAGGCTCAATCCCCAGCTCTGCCTGCAGAAAGTCGCAGAGGGCCCTGGAAAGGCCGGCACACATATCCTGTGCAAGGCCGATGCCCTTCAGCTCCACAAAGGCTGCCGGCTGCGTATTGCCATCGAAGATCATGGGCTTTCCCTGATAGATGGTGACCATAATCCACTTCTCCGGCTTTCCGAGAAGCTTTGCGGTAAGTGCTGACGCTTTTTTGAGCAGTTCCTGGGCTGTTGCCTCATCCAGTCTCTCGTTGGTTTCAATTTTCAGATAAGGCATATGAACTCCTTTTCTTTCAGACTAAATTAGTGAGACAAGTATAGTAGAGCAGAGTGCGAGCGTCAAATAAAAAGACATCCCGGTATCATAAAATATGGCATACCGCCTCTTCACTGATATTGTTGTCATAGTGCACCTCGGCTTCGTGCTCTTTGTGGTGCTCGGCGGCTTCCTTGCCCTGCGCTGGCGATGGGTCATCTGGCTCCATCTCCCCGCAGCCATCTGGGGAATCCTGATCGAGTTTGCCGGCTGGACCTGCCCCCTCACCCCCCTGGAAAACTATCTGCAAAGACAGGGCGGGGAAATGGGATACCGGGGCGGCTTCATCGAGCACTACCTCGTATCAGTTCTCTATCCTGACATGCTCACCCGCGGGCTTCAGATCGTTCTCGGTTTCGCGGCGCTGGCCGTGAACCTGTGCATCTACTGGCGTGTCCTCTCCCGCCTGCAGCACGGTAGATAGATATCCTTTCTCTTCCCATGACAGAGAGAATCAGAGGTCTCAATCATTTTACTTGACAAGGAAATAAGATTGGGAAAAAGATACAAAGTAAATGCCTGATACCTATCCAAAATTCAAGGCTGCTCCTGTCCTCACCTTTCACTTCGGCCTACTTAAAAGATTGAGCACCATCCTCTCCGTTTCTGAATTACCGGGAGATTAAAATGCAGATCGAAGATGCCATCGTACGTATTTTCATCGATGAAGGGGTAACTACCGTCTTCGGCCTGCCGGGGTTCCAGCTCTTAAAGCTCTATGATACCATGAGAGCAGAGAGCAGGATACAGCATGTCCTCTGCAAGCATGAACAGGGAGTGGGCTTTGCCGCCTTCGGCTACGCCCTTACAAAAAATGCGCCGGCAGTCTGCCTGGTCATGCCCGGCCCCGGTGTTACCAATATCCTGAGTGCTGTCGCGGAAAGCTTTTATCAATCCGTCCCTCTCGTGGTGATTACCATCGACAACCCTCCTGCAGCCCTCGGCACCGGTGCCTTCCACGAACTCAATTCACCTGCCATCTTTGCCCCGGTGGTCAAAGAAGTCCTGATACCGGAAACACCCGGGCAGATACTGGATGTAATCAGAAAAGGATTCTCCCTGGCAAGGTCAGGCCGGCCAGGGCCTGTTTTCATAAACCTGCCTTTAAACCTCTTTACCAAAGAAGTGGAGCACATCCCCGGCAAGATTATCCCGAAAAACCCGGAGATAAACAGATCGGATGTCGTGATTGCGGCGGGGCTTTTAACTGCGGCAAAGCATCATTTGATCTGGGCGGGAGAAGGGGTGATAAGGTCACAGGCAAAGAATTCGCTCGCTCAACTGGCAGAGATTCTGGATGCACCGGTTATGACCAATCTGAGCGGCAGGGGCGCCTTTGATGAAACGCATCTCCTTTCCCTTCGGGTCCCCATGTATGACCTGTCACCTGATATCATGAAAGAAGCCGACCTGATCCTGGCCGTGGGCGTACAGCTTACATCAGTGACCACCAGAAATTATACGCTGCCCATGCCGGCCAATCTGATTCACGTCGATATTTCACCGGAAAAAAGATGCGGATACAAAAAGAGGCTTAAGATCACGGCATGCCCGGGTGAATTCCTGTCAGCGCTGGTAACGGAGCTTAAAGGACAGGGAAAAAGAGCGAAGAGAGAAAATACGATTGTTAAGACATTTGAAAAGTCTTTGCAGGAGTACCGGCAGTATTTTGAGCCAATCGCAGCACGGGAAACCCCGCCGATACCGCCGCCGCGGTTTTTCAGGGAATTAATCGGCTTCCTGGGTCAGCGGGATTTTGTATACGTCACCGATTCTGTCTGGGCTCCCCACTGCTTCCAGTCACCAGCCATTTCCGCAATGGATCTCCACATCTCCATCGGATCATTTGGGTGCCTGGGGCTTGCCCTGCCCGCTGCAATCGGCGCAGCCCTTGCGTCACCCGAGAGATTAGCTGTCAGCATATCTGGGGACGGCGCCTTTTTCTTCAATTGCCAGGAGCTTTCAACTGCAGCAGACCTTAATCTGAAAAACCTCCTCCAGATCGTCCTGGTGAACGATGGCTACGGCTCTCTCAAGCACCTCCAGACATTACTCCATGGGGGAAGAACGATAGCTGTTGACTGGAAACCTGTTGACCATGTGAAACTCGCTGAGAGCATGGGGGTAAAAGGACTTCTCATCCGTGAGCCCCAGGAGATAAAGGAAGCACTGAGCACGTTCGAGAAAATCGGGGGACCGGCGCTCATCGCCGTGGCGGTTGAAAACATCCCCACCATGCCCGAGAAGGCATACAGAGTGCTGGTGAGATCGTGAGACCACTTGACAAACTTATTATTGCCTATTATGATATAATAAAAATACACACTGAGGTGGCACAATGAGTTTTGTCCGTATAAACATCAGCCTTCCAGAAAGGGTTTTTAAGGAATTGTCGAGCAATATCGAGCCCAGAAAGAGGAGCCGGTTCATCGCCGAATCTATTAAGAGTTCTCTTAAAGGCAGGAAAGCGCAAAGGCTTGCAGCCGAGTACGAAGAGGGGTCAGCAGAGATCACAAGAGTCAATCAAGAACTCGAAGGGGTAATTTCAGATGGCCTTGATTAAACGAGGCGATGTCTTCTTGGTCAACTTTGATCCGACAGTTGGGGCTGAAGTAAAAAAGACTCGTCCTGCTGTGGTGGTGTCAAACGATATCAATAATGCACACTCGCCAATTGTCTCGATTTCCCCGATCAGTCAATCAGACAAGGGCAGTGGATAAACTTCGCCTTCTAAAGAAATTAGGACACTTTCCTGAAGAGAGTATAGATGATATCAACCAGGCGTTAAAACTGCACTATGAGCTGGAATAAAAAAGCGATTCCCCCCAGCCATTTGCCTTATCATCTATTTGAAAATTTCCAATCACAGCTTTACTTACCGTTTTAAAATGACAAATGAAGATCTGACCCTCTGACCCTTCCCAATCTTCGCTCTTCATTTTCCTTCATGGATGAGAGGCGATGTATTGATTGTAGCAGGTTATCACCTTATCCCAGGTCACCTGTCCAGCCACATAGGCATTATATTCTGCAATGACATCATCCCATGTGCTGCAGGTTGTCGTTACCGCAGATGCTATAAAGTCCACCCCGGTTTTATCTGCCCCGGAAATGGTAACTGTATTGCTTGTCGGTGTAAAGGTGAAATCGGGCTTACTGGGCGTGACTGTGTAGGTACCGTTGCTGAGATCGGTGAAACTGTAGTCCCCAAGGAAATTTGTTATTTTACTCCCTGAACCACTACCAGAAAGCGCTACGATAACCCCAAACTTGACATCACCGGTAACCGTGCCTGAGATAGAGTGGGTAGCTGCAGACGAGGTGAAGTTTACCCCTGTTTCATCTGCCCCGGAGATGGTCACCGTTTCGCTTTTGGGTGCAAAGGTATAACCGGTCTTACTGGGCGTGACTGTGTAGGTACCGTTGCTCAGATCGGTGAAACTGTAGTTCCCCGAGGCA
>JAPLJA010000172.1 GCA_026388815.1 Pseudomonadota bacterium | reverse complement strand
GATACAATTTTGCACCGAGATCCTTGACAGAGGTGAAGGTAGATTCCAGGATAAGAGCCTTGGCATGGTGGTCCTGCGCAAGCCACGCCGCAACTGCTCCTCCGAGAGACTCACCGTAAATAATAATCTCTTTCGGGTCAGCCAGTTTTTTCAAAACAAGGTAGTGCCACGCAGCCTCGGCATCAAAGTAGGTGCCCTGCTCACTCGGTTTCCCCGCACTCTCACCATAGCCGCGGTAGTCGAAGATAAAGGTGCTGAGGCCGATCCGGTTATACATCTGAATCTTGTCCAGGCGATGGGAGATATTTCCTCCGTTCCCGTGACAGAAGAGGATCACACCCCGTGACCGCTCCGCAGGGATAAACCAGCCGGAGAGTCTTACGCCGTCTTTCGCCTCAAAGGAAACAGCCTGATAGGAAAGCCCTATTGCTCCGGGAGTTGCAGCAAGGTCGCGATAGGGGAAATAGACGAATGAGGATTGAAATACAAAGAGGATGACGGCAAAACAGACATAAAGAGCAATGGCAAAGAGAAAAACAGAACTGAATATGCGCCAGACCTCCTGACCAGCGATGTCTAACCCATCTCCTTTCTCAACCCTTGAATTCCTGTGAAAACTTGTACGGTTCTCTTAATTCTCCTTCTCACCTGTATTGAGCCTCCTCTTCCACTCAATTATCTCTTCTCTATCATACATTTTCTTGATATTCTCTGCAAATATTCACTCCTATGGACATCTTCCACTTCCGACTTGATGTTTGACAATTTATTCTCCTGCACGTATAATACACGTATAGAGTTTTAGGAGGAATAGTTATGCAAAAGAAACTTACCATTACTATTGATGAGCAGATCTATAAGGGACTTTATAAGAACATCGGTGCCAGGAAAATAAGCCGATTTGTGGAAGATTTAGTGAAACCCCATGTGATTAAGCCTAACCTTGAAGCGGCATACGAACAGATGTCCAAAGACCAGGTACGGGAGGAAGAAGCGTTGGAATGGTCCGAAACTACCCTAAGAGACAGTATCCATGAAACGAGGTGAAGTGTGGTGGGTGAATTTTGATCCTTCCGTTGGTGGTGAGGTTCAGAAGAAAAGACCTGCCGTAATTGTTAGCAACGATGCATCAAATAAATTTCTGAATCGCGTTCAGGTAGTACCGCTTACCACTAAGACAGACTGTCTTTATCCCAGCGAAGCTTATGTCATATTGAAGGGCAAAAAGTGTAAAGCAATGGCCGATCAGGTGGCTACTGTGAGCAAGCTCCGTTTATTGAAACGAGAAGGTGTACTCTCAGAGCAGGATATGAAAAAGGTAGAAGAAGCCATCAAGACACAACTCGATCTTTCCTAAATAAGCTGCCAGCCCTCCCTATTTTCCAGCCCAAGACAGATTAAAAATTCCCGCTTCATATCTCGACCGAGGGGAACCAGTCTTTCACCTGCTGACTTTCAATAAAGCGCCCGCCGATGATTACTGCAAAGTTCTTGTAGAAGATGAGTCCATTTGCGGGGTCTTTTTGCATAATCGTACACAATGTATCCTTGGCAATCTTGAGCACCGTGCTCTGCACGACCGATTCTGCCGAGGCTGAATAACATGTCCGGTCAAGCAGGCACGACCATCCGAAAAACTCACCAGGTGTGCGGATAAAAGAAACTGCATGTCCTCTGTCTTCAGCACAGATGCTGATGCGCCCTTCCTGGAGGATGAAAAAGTTCTTTGCAGGATCACCTGTCTTGAACAGGACAGCCCCTTTCTCGCATGTCTCCTTCTTCATGATTTTATTTACCTCGCCCATGAACTTTTTGCTCACTCCCTTGAACAAATCAATTTCTCTTACCATACGCTATCCCCTCCTTTCCTGTTAAACCCGCCACTTTTTTCTCAGGACTCTTGTTCCCCTTCAAAACACGCTGAACTTAAAATATTTCTTCGGATGTTCTTTGATATCCTTGGTCAATTCCTTGAGTTCACGGATTGTTTCTTTCAGCTCCCTGGCAAGCTCTTCGTCCTTGAGCAGGGCGCCTGCAACGCCTTCGCCCTTGTCTACTTTCTCCAGGATTGACGAGAGCTTCTGCGTTGCCTTGTTGAGATTG
>JAPLJA010000063.1 GCA_026388815.1 Pseudomonadota bacterium | reverse complement strand
AACCGCTTCGCCTCTTGGTCCAGCAGTTTCTGACTGATCAGCTGATCGAGCACTTTTTCCTGCACCACCTTTGTCCTCTCTGCCTCGTTCATGCCCGGATTCGACTTCTCCACCTCTCTGGCAATCAGAGCGCTCAGCTTTTGCAGCTCAGACAGGCAGATCATCTCGCCGTTTACGATAGCAGCGATCCGGTCAACCACCTGGGCTCCCAGGCAGACAGGAACGATAAAAAACAGCACGATGAGAATATGGATACGCTTCATCTCTTCACCTCTGCGTAAGATGGTAAATAGATACCTTCACGATTGCAAGACCTTTTTTACTTCTTCTACAATCCCTCTCCAGTCTTTATCTCTGAAGGCAAGCTTCAGTCTGTTGTCTGGCGTAAAGATATATTTTCTGGGCTGACGGCTGATCAGGTTTAGAATTTTATCCAGCACCGGGGAAGCTTTTTCATCAAACGAGAGGGTGATCTCCCGGCCATTGAAGTCCAACCTCCTGACGAGGAAGCTCTTGAGCAGGTTCTTCAGCCTTACCACTTCAAACAAACTGGCGACTGGCTCAGGGATGCGCCCGAACCGGTCAACGAGCTCGTCCTGTATATCAGACAGCTCTTCCTCATTACGACGAGAGGCCAGCCGCTTGTATACGACGAGTCGCTGGTGGATATCCCCGATATACTCTTCCGGGATGTATGCTGGAATCCGTATATGGATCTCCGGCTCAATCTCCAGTGGAACTTCCTCCCCTTTCAGTTCCCGTATGGCGTTCTCCAGCAATTCAGTATACATGTCCAGACCAACTGCCGCAATGTGACCTGACTGCGAACTGCCGAGGAGGTTCCCTGCCCCCCTGATTTCCAGGTCACGGGTGGCCAGACGGAAACCTGAACTCAGTTCGCTGAATTCAACCAGTGCAGTCAGCCGTTCCCTCGCTTCACCCGACAGGACAGATTCGCCCGGTATCAGGAAATACGCATAAGCATGATACCGGGAACGCCCCACTCTGCCGCGGAGCTGGTACAGCTGGGCGAGGCCCATTTTATCTGCGCGATTGATCAGGATGGTATTGGCCTGAGGGAAATCCAGCCCTGATTCAATAATGGTTGTGCACAGGAGAAGGTTAACCTCTCGCTTCAAAAAGGAGAGCATAACTTTTTCCAGATCCCTCTCATGCATCTGCCCGTGAGCAATGCCCAGGCTCGCTTCAGGAACCAGCTTCTTCAGGAACCGCGCCATGGCAGGGATGCTCCGCACCCGGTCATGGACAAAGAATACCTGCCCTCCACGGTTGATCTCCCGTACAATCGCTTCCCTGATCACCTCTTCCTCAAACTTCACGATGTAGGTTTTGATTGCCAGCCGTTCCTGGGGAGGGGTATTGATGATTGAGAGATCTCTGATCCCCACCATCGACATGTAGAGGGTACGGGGGATCGGGGTTGCGGTCAGGGCCAAAACATCTACTTGCTGCCTCAGCTTTTTAAGCCTCTCTTTGTGTGACACTCCGAACCTCTGCTCTTCATCAACAACGAGCAGGCCGAGGTCCTTGAACCCAACATCCTTCTGGAGCAAGCGGTGCGTGCCGATCACGATGTCAACTCTGCCGTCCTTGATCTCATTGATAACATCCTGCTGTTCTTTTTTTGTACGGAACCTGCTCAGTACTTCAACCGTAACCGGGTAATCTTTTAACCGTTCAGAGAAGGTCTGGTAATGCTGCTGGGCGAGGATCGTCGTGGGCACGAGGAGCGCAACCTGCTTTCCATCCATCACCGTTTTGAAAGAGGCCCGGAGGGCAACCTCCGTCTTCCCGTATCCCACATCACCGCAGATCAACCGGTCCATCGGCCTGGGCTGTTCCATATCATCCAACACTTCTTCAATAGCCTTTAATTGGTCCGGCGTTTCTTCAAAGGGGAAAGTGGTTTCAAACTCGCGATAGTAGTGATCAGGAGGTGCAAAAGCAATTCCCTGCACTACCTTTCTGACTGCATAGAGATCGAGGAGCTCCTTTGCCATTTCCTTGAGAGATTGCTGGGTTTTCTTTTTTCTCCTCTTCCATGAGTCAGTACCGAGCCGGTCAATCTTTGGCTCATATCCGTCTGCACCTCTGTATTTCTGAACCAGGTTAATCCGCTCCATCGGGATATAGAGCCGGTCACCGTCCAGGTACTCTATGGTGAGATACTCGTGGAATGAGTCCTCGATCTTCAGGCGCTTCACCCCCCGGTATATTCCAATACCATGATCTGCATGAACTACGTAATCACCGATCTCCAGCTCACTGAAGTCAGAGATGAAGAAACTGGCAGGACGTGGCGCAACAGCTACTTTCCTCTTCTCACCAAAGATTTCTTCCTCGGTAATGACGACCAGCCTGAGGGCGGGGAACCGGAATCCCCGGGAGAGGTCACCGACGAGGACAACAACATCAGAGGGCTCAGCAGCAACCGGAAAAGCGGAGGCAAAGGGGACTTCGCCCAGCCTGATACGCACCCCGTAATCTTCAAGAAGACTGATAACCCGCTTCGCCTCAAGCGTGGTTGGAGAGATCAGGAATAGCCGGTTTCCTTCTTCTGTCCACTTGTTGATGGTATCTATCAAAGCAGAGAATCCTCCCCGGGGCGACCTAAAATTCAGAACCTCCTTGCGGATGTCCTCATTTACTTCTGTGGAGAGCGCTATTTTCCTGCTCTGGTCAGTGCCAAGAGAAATGCTCTCGAAAAGGACCCGATCGTATCCTTCAAGAGAAGAAGCAGCTTCCTCAGGAGAGAGATAGAGTTCTGCAATTTCAGGGAGTAAAAGCGATTTCTTGAAAGCGTGATTATATCTTTCCTCAATCTCACTTTGCAGATGCTCCATTTCTCCTTCTATCTCTACCGGATCGTAGACCAGGAATACGGTTTCCTGAGGGAGATAGGAAAAGATGCTTTCAAGTTCCGGGTAGAACAACGGTAATGAATACTCACACCCATGGAGATAGGGAGCATGCGTTATCCTCTCGATAAGCTTTTCGATTTCTTCCGGGGAGAGACCTGTTTCGCTTCCTCTTGCTGCAATCCGCTCCTTTGCCCGCACACGGTTTTCATCGGAAAGGATAATCTCGCGCACCGGGAGGACCGTCAATTCTTCTATCTCCTCTATGGATCTCTGGGATACGGGGTCAAAAACCCTCATCGACTCAATCTCATCTCCAAAGAACTCGATCCTGACCGGCTGTCTTGTCTGGGGCGGGAAGAAATCCAGAACACCACCCCGCACTCCGAATTCTCCGACCGTTTCAACGAGCGAAGTCCTCAGGTATCCGCCCTGAATGAGCCTGTTGATCAGCCAGTCACGATCTATTTCACCTCCTGTCTTCAGATCAGTTGCACTGTCAACGACGGCCTCCTGCGGAATTACCTTCTGCATCAACGCCGGTAAAGGAAAGACGCAAATAAGAGAATTCCTTTGCATGAGCAGGTTATAGAGAACCTCTACCCTCTGGGCAGTTGTTGAAGGAGGGGAAGAAAATGGTTCAAAGGGAGTGCTTTCCCAGGGCGGGAAAAGGAAAAGGTCCTTTTCTCCCGGGTCAAGAAAAAATTCGAGATCCCGGTAAAGGTCTTCAGCCGCATTCAACTGTGGCGTTATAACCACAAAAGGCCTCGGCAGCGCCCTCTTGAGATTGGAAATAATGAGGGCTGCGGCAGACCCTTTCAGGCCTGTTATCTCTATCGTCTTCTCACCCCGGGTTAACCGTGCAAGGATTTCATTCACCGGGGTTAGGTTATCTACGGGAAAAGTTCTTGAAGGTACAAAATTCCCCATATTATTTATCGCCCAAAACAGAGATTGCTTCTCCGCCTGCGGCGGATCGCAATGACATGCGCTGCTTTGTCATTCCGAACGGAGTGAGGAATCTCGTCCTCAGAAATAAACTGTATCAATTTAACTGCTTCGTATTTTTGACAAGCATCCTTCATGAATACAGGAGAGATAATCTGTGTTGAAGCGTTAACGTGATACTGGTGCCTGAGGGGAGGTGATCACATCGACCCCTGCAGGTACGGTAAACACAAACTGCGAATCCGGGAGATGGCTGTTCACCTTGATATGGGAAAACCTGATGCGGTTGCTGTTACCGAATGTGTCGACAATCTCCGTCTCGAAAACCTGAAAGCTCTTCATATCCACCCTGAGCACTATCTGTTCGATAGCTGCCTGAGGCTTGAGTGGCTTCAACCGCAGACGGCAGTAATTGTTATCGTCACCAGGTGAGTCAGTGAGAGTAATATCAAACTCTCTGCTCAGGTTGCCTTTTCCTAACATCAGCCTGTAGGCAATCTCTGACTGAAGGCCCTGATTCATCTCGTACACGGTCACCTGCCTGTCCTGAGGGACATAGAACCATACCTTTTTACCGTCACTAATTATTTGCTGAGGGACAGGAGCACTGTACTCCCAGCACATTCTGCCGTTTTTCTTAAAGGAGACCTTCCCTTTCGCCACCTGGGTTTGACCCCAGGACTTCATTCTGGTTTCCTGGTCAAAATCAGCCTGAACATCCTCTGTATGGTTATACACCTCTTGAACTTTTTCAATGATCTGATCCAAGGGGAGCGATGTGTCTGCCTGAATGTGTTCAACGGTTATCAAGAAAAAGGTGACTGATATGAGAATAAAAAGAACGAATTCAGAAGTCAGGAGACAGTAGTCAGTCCGCCCCAGGCGGATTATTCTGAATTCTTGATGCTGGATTCTGGATTCCTTATTATGCACACTCAGGCTCCTGGACCCTTTGACCCTACGACCCTTGACCCTTTGACCCTATATAAGACCGAAGGCCGCCTTCGCGGTATGTCTTTTCTTTGGCACGTCGTACCGTGTCCTTACCCCTTGAACCCTTCTCTAAAATTTCCTCACCAGCACCTCACGGGGCTTGATCCCGTCGGTCTGGCTCACGATCCCTTCCTGTTCCATTCTCTCAATCATCCTTGCTGCACGGTTATAGCCAACCCTCAGCCTCCTCTGAATCATGGAGATAGATGCCTGCCTTGTCTCGGTAACCAGTGCCACTGCTTCGGCGTACTTCTCGTCGAAATCCTCATCTTCAGGAGTAAGGGTATCGCCCTCCTTAACCGAGACGATACTTTCATCATAACTCGGCTTTCCCTGTTCCTTCAGGAATTCAACAATCCGGGCGATTTCAGTTTCTGTAACATACGCGCCGTGGATCCTCACCAGCTTTGACGTTCCCGGCGGCAGGAAAAGCATGTCACCTTTACCAAGGAGCCGTTCAGCACCGATGGTATCCAGAATTGTCCTCGAATCTGTCTTGGAAGAAAGCTGGAAGGAGATCCGGGTAGGGAAGTTCACCTTGATGGTGCCGGTAATGACATCCACCGAAGGTCTCTGGGTCGCAACAATCAGGTGAATCCCTGCAGCCCTTGCCATCTGGGCAAGCCGTGCGAGCGACCCCTCGACCTCACGGGAAGATACCATCATCAGATCAGCAAGTTCATCGATCACAATAACAACATAGGGAAGAATTTCGTGGCCTCCACCTGGTTCTTCCTCGTCTGCCTCGTCTGTTTCAGGAACCGGGGCAGTGCCGTTACTCAGTTCCTCAGCTACCTTCTGGTTGTAACGGTCAATATCCCTTACCCCTTTTTCTGCAAGCTTGGAGTATCTCCGTTCCATCTCATCGACTGCCCATTTCAGCACGAGAGAAGCCTTCTTGGGGTCAGTCACCACCGGGTAGAGCAGGTGAGGGATACCTTCATAAACTGAAAGTTCTAACCTCTTCGGATCAATCATCAGCATTTTTACTTCAGCAGGGGTAGCCTTATAAAGGATGCTGCAGATCATGGTGTTGATCAGCACGCTCTTCCCTGCACCGGTAGCCCCTGCGACCAGAAGGTGGGGCATGCCGCCCAGGGTAGTGATTACCGGTTCCCCTGAGAGGTCCTTGCCGAGAGCGAGCGTAAGCTTCGACTTGGAATTCAGGAAAGCATCCTGCGACACAATCTCTTTAAAATAAACCGTCTCCCGTACCGTATTCGGGACCTCGATACCGATTGCACCTTTTCCTGGAATAGGAGCAACAATCCTTACGGATACCGCTCGAAGGGCTAAAGCAAGATCATCCGCAAGTCCAACCACTTTGTTGATCTTGATCCCGGGTGCAGGCTCAAATTCAAAACGGGTTATTACCGGCCCGGGATTGATACCGACAATTTTGCCCTCAACGCCAAAATCTTTCAGTTTCCTTTCGAGGGTCTTTGACTGGGCGAGCAGTGCTTCCCTGTCCATCTTCCCTATCCTCTGTTCAGGCAAATCCAGAAAACTCAGCGGGGGCAGTTGATACTCTTTAATTTCTTTTGCCGGTTTAGCTTTCCCGTCATATCCCTGCGGCTTCTCTTCGATCTCATCGAAGGCTTTCTCTTCCTGCTCAAAGATCACAGGAACTGCTCCTTCCGCTTTTTCCTCCACCCTTACCTCTTCCGGCGGAATCACAATTTCCTTCTCTTCGATTTTAACTTCAGTCCCCGTCTCTTTCTTCATTCTGAGCTGGATTGCCTGATAGAGAGAAAACATCCCTTTCACCATCCCCACTGAGAGGTTTTTCAAAGAAGAGGCTAAACGGACCGGAGAGAGATGCGTTAACCCAAAAAACGAGATGATGAAAAAAGAAAGGTAAAAACAATATGTGCCTATCTGGTTTAAGTACCGCATCAGATACCTTGTCAGGAGGCTGCCCAGCATGCCGCCTGCAACCATCTCATCACCTTTGATTTTCACAGACCCCAGGCTGAGATCGAACAGCCCGATCAAAGAGAGGATCATGACAACCGAGCTTATGCTTCTGAAGTAATCAAAGCAAGTTTCGCTTGCTTTGAAAAACTGGTAAGAAAGAAGACCGAGAAAGAGCGGGATAAAGTAAGACACAAGGCCGATAAACTGAAACATGGCCCGGGCAAGGGTTGACCCGATTACGCCCCCCCAGTTATTCACCTTCTCTGTGTTATAGACGAAATAAAAAGCCCGGTCGTTGGGATGATAAGAAATAAAGGAGATGAGGATAAATATTCCAACGAGGAGTATGGAAACCCCTATCATTTCTTTCTTTATTTTGTCCTTGGAAAGGTGATCTGACATTTCGTAAATCCACCGAATTTTCCAAAGTTTACCTTATGGTTGCAATTAAAGTCAAGTTTTCCTCGAGATATGTCTAAAACAGGTTTCCTCGTCGCTCAACAACATTTTTTCGACAATACTAAATCTCGCTCCACTGCAAAAAGACGTTTGGTCCGTCTTCGGAAAGGATTTACCGCGAAGCGCGGCCTTCGGTCTTATTTACCGAATAATCTTGGATTCGCACTCAGAATTCTGTTTTACATCTTCTCAGAAATTTATTCCTGACAACAAACAATTTACTTTTTCAGACCATCATATATAATAATTAATATGATCATTGATATTCACACCCACATCTTTGGACGGGGATGGATCCCTGAAGACTTCTTTGCGGGAGTCTCCAGGCTCGTTGCCTCGGTCATGGAAAAAGACGGGATTGAAATCTCCCTCCAAGAGCTGAAAGAGACAATGATTGAAGTGACGGTAGATCCCACCGGTGAATTGCTGCTCGCCGAGATGGAAGATTCCGGGATCGACAAGAGTGTAATGCTTACCTGCGATTTTGCCCTTGCCCTGGGAGAGCCAGAAGTTTCAATTCAGGAACTGAATAAGATATATGCTGATTTATCCCGGCGTTTCCCTGATAAACTTATCGCCTTTGCTGGTATGGATCCGAGACGGAATAAAGCGCCTGAACTCTTAACAAAGTGTATCAAGGAATGGGGGATGAAGGGGCTGAAACTCCATCCGGCTGCCGGCTTCTATCCCAACGGGAAAGAGACCTATGATCTTCTGGAAGTCGCCAATGAACTCAAGATACCGGTGCTCATCCATTCCGGATCAATGGTGCCGCCGCTCAAGAGCAAGTTTACCCAGTCCATCCATTTTGACGATATTGCAACTGACTTCCCTGATCTCACGATCATTGCTGCCCATGCAGGAGGGCTCTTTGGATACCAGTCAATGCTTTCCCTGATGGTGACCCGTCCGAATATTTATGTGGATATTTCTGCCTGGCAGATTGCAGCTCTTAAAAATATGGAACACCTCTGCCGTGCCTTACGCGATATTATGGACTTCTCCGGCAGTCACCGGATCCTCTTCGGTTCTGACAGCCCATCGCTCAGATCTCAGATGACCAATAAGGACTGGGTGGATACGATTAAGAATCTACCGGAAAAGGCATCAGGCGGGATCAAGTTCACCGAGGAAGAGGTCTCAGGGATCCTCGGTAGGAACGCCCAGAGAATCCTGAAAATCTGACCAGCTTTTCGACTATAATATAATTAGTAAATTCAATAAGTAACACCATCTGCTTAAACATTATCATAATGCTATTCCCCCTATTTCTTTTTGAAAAGTTTTCTCTATCCCTGTTTTGATCTTGATATTTCAAAAGTGTAGCATTATGTTACAAATACCTATTGCGATTATGTACAGATGAATCTCCTTAAACAACTTTTTCATGGTAAGGCGAAATACCTTAAAATCTTTTTAATAACCGTATTTATTTTATTATTTTTGTTTGTTGTTATTAGGAACGCCTGGGTCTGCGATGATGCCTACATTACCTTTAGAACTGTTGATAATTTTACCCATGGATACGGCCTGACCTGGAACACTGCAGAAAGGGTCCAAGCCTATACAAACCCTTTATGGATGTTTTTGACATCGGCAATATATCTCTTTACCGAGGAGATATACTTCTCAAGCATAATTCTATCAATAGTGATTTCGCTATTCGCTATCCTTCTGTTTACATTCAAAATTGCTAAATCCACATCATCTGCACTGATCGGAATTACTGTTTTAACTTTTTCTAAAGCCTTCATAGACTACTCAACTTCAGGTTTAGAAAATCCACTGACACATTTAATTTTGGCTCTATTCCTCTTTGTATATTTTACATTTGAAATTAATTCAAAAACCCTTTTCCTAATGTCCCTGATTGCTGCATTTGGTGTGTTTAATCGGATGGATACGATTCTGCTCTTCCTTCCTGTTCTTCTGTATAGTCTATGGAGGTTGTACAAATGGAAGGAAGGACTGTGCGTTGTATTCGTGGGTTTTTCTCCCTTTATCCTCTGGGAATGTTTTTCACTTTTTTACTATGGTTCCCCTTTCCCTAACACAGCTTACGCAAAATTAAATACATGTATAAGCGGAATCAAACTTGCAAATCAGGGCATTTATTATTTGTGGAATTCTATCAAATTGGATCCCTTAACTCTTTTAACCGTGATCACTGGAATCACAATTCCTTTCTTAACAAGAGAATGGCGCAACCTGCCGGTTGTTGTCGGTATCGTTTTTTACCTACTCTATGTAATTAAAATCGGGGGCGACTTTATGAGTGGTCGTTTTTTAACTGCCCCACTTTTTTGTGCGATTATTGTGCTTTCACGTTGTCATTCTATTACCCTTAAATCTATCTGGCTACTTGCCTTTATTACAATAGTTCTCATTGGTTTAAAATCACCGTATCCCCCTCCACTGAGTAATTCCAATTATCCCGGACAGTTTAAGGGTTGGATAGAAAATTGGATGGATAAAGGCATTGCAGAAGAGAGAGGTGGTTACTACCAAACATCTGGACTCATTAAAGCTAAAAGAGATATTGAGATGCCTACCCATCCTTGGGCAACAGAAGGACGCTTGGCGCGAATAAATCGTGTGCAATTTGCGGTAAGAGGAACTGTTGGTTTTTTTGGTTTTTTTGCTGGACCTCACGTGTATGTAATAGATGTCTTTGCTTTAGCTGATCCCCTTCTTGCTAGATTACCCATTCCAAAAAACTCAAACCGGCGTATTGACCATTCTAATCGGAAAATACCTCCTGGCTACATGCTTAGCTTATTTACTGGGCAGAACTGTATTAAGGACAAAAATTTAGCGGCTTATTATGATAAATTGTTTCTTATTACTCGGGGTAAACTGTTCGATTGGGAAAGACTGGTTGCTATCTGGAACATTAATATGGGGAATTACAATACTTATATCAAAGCCTATCTAAATTGAGTATGAAAAGGAGGAAGATTATACATCTTAGTGAGACATCAAATCTGCCAATAAGCATATATCTTCTTTAACACAGTCCCATAACAATAAATACTGTCTAGAGGTTGATCGATTTCGATGCTCATTGGCGCTTAGTAACGAGCAGCACCTCTACTTCTCCATTCTCACTTCTAAAACCAATCTCAAATTTTTTGCCAATCATTTTCTCAATTTTTTCCACCACACCCGGTTCAAAATACCTAAGGGCATTATTCACATAGACAGCCTTGCCACGACGAGATGTTATTAAACTAAAAATATCCTGTTCATTTAGATTTCGAAAGTTAAAATCTAGCGGTCTGAAATGCATTTTTCCTACCCAAATAGGTCCCGGTGCTTCGGCGAACACTACTGAACCTGGCTCCAAGTGTTCTTTCATGAATAGCACTGCCCTTTCATCTGGAGCAACTCCGAGAGTTCGAAACTTTGGATAGGGGTAGCTTACTTTCAGAATGAAAAGACAGCATAAAGCCAGAATAATGGCAACGGGTTTTAGCGCTTCATGGTCCTGGTATCGGTTTACAACATTCTTTATAATCCACAATCCTATCAGGAAAATAACTACCGCTGAAAAGACATTTGGCCGGTTTGTCATTGTGCCCAGAACAGCCAGTCCGAGAAGTAAGATTGTCCAGCAATAAAGTCTTCTTTTATTCATATGGTATAAAATAAAATTTAAACTCACAGAAGCGAAAACAAAGACGACAAAATATGGCAGGAGAAAATATGTGTGCCGGTAGAAAGTTAAAAGGTAAACAAAGATATAAGCTGGCCATAGCAGAAGGATCAAGAAAAGCAGATACAACCTTTTTCTTGCTATCTCAATTGCTCCCATTGCCGCCAGCATGAGAATAATGATCCCTGTCCTCTCCCCATACATGAAATAAATTTTCTTAGGTGAAGTTTTTATTGTTTGCCGGACACGATCAAAGAAGGCTTCAGGATTTCGTTTTATGGCTGACAAAAATGAATATTGATTTTCTTCTGGTGTACCGAACAGTCGGCGAGCTTCAATTTGTCCATCACCCATATTTTTTTCATACACAAAACTTTGTCCTTGCTCAAAGGCTATATACGACCTTTCGGCTATTCCGAGCTTAAATACTCCACTTTCCAAACGATACAAGGTGAGATAGCTGCTAACAACGATTGCAAAAGGTACTATTCCGGCAATAAGCATGACTACAATACGTTTAATAGGTATGCTTAAGAATATTACAAGAGTGACAAATATAACGAAGAGTATCAGCCCATCATTCCTTGAAAGAGCAGATAAACCTACAAAAAGTGATGCCAGCCACACATGCTTTATCTTTCTCTCATTGTAGAATGACAATACCTGCCATAAAGCAAATGCCGACAGCGCGGTAAAGAGGGCATCACTCGGATTTGGTAGAAGATATGTCAGTGCAGGTGAGAGTAAGAGAAGCGCTATCATGATGAATGGATGCGATACATGGGATAACTGCTTTGAAACAAGATAAGCGCTCAACCACATCAAACCAAAAAGGATAAAACGGCCAATGGTGCAACTGTGAATCAGCCAGAAGGTTGTAAATTTGACGGGAATATAGACGAGCGCATAGAGAAATGATAGTAAAGGATTCCAAGCAAACTGCTGAAGCAGTTTTCCGTCTACCACACCCCTTCCGCTATTTATATAAAAAGATTCATCCCATGATCCGATATCGCTCAAATTGGGAAAGAAAATGGGGAAGACGAGAGCTACATTCAGAATGAAAAGGAGTGGGATGAGAAATTTTGGGGGTGGCTTGAATTTTTCAGGAATGCGTTCAATCCAGTTGGTGGTCATAACTGTTTCATATCTCGCCTTTCCTGAACTTCTCTCTGATCCTCTTTGCTTTTTTGCTCATAGCCCGGTAAAGAAATATATTTGCCTGTTCTAACCACATTAGTTTTTCATGGGCTGGAACTTTCTGGTACGCCCTGATTTCTTCCATGGTTCTATAGTAGGTGAGAGGTCTATTTTTGTTTTTCACCTTTAATCCTTTTTAAATGATATATGTCTGCAGTATCCTGAGGTCTGCCAGCAATTTCCTTCAACCTAATCAACGTATCTACACTGGCAAGCGGTGTGATAACATCAGAACTCTTCGTTTTAACTCTTTTTGCGTACGCAGTTTCGAAATCTACAGGAATCTCTATAAGCACATCTATCAACCTGAAAGGATGCTTCGGATGATAAAAACTGAAAACCTTCATCCCCTTTTCTTTTATCCACTCTTTTCTCTTTGCGGGTGAAATAAGATCTTCTGCCTTGACCGGAACCTTTGGCTTATAACCAAGTTCTTTCATAGCTGATATAAATTTCTTGAGATTGCTTTCTTCAAGATCAACGATCAGATCGAGGTCTGCGGTCATCCGCTCAATTCCATAAAGGTTAACCGCAACTCCTCCAACCACAAGATACCTCACCCTTTTCTTATTCATTGAACCAGCTATTTCTTCAAAATAGCTTATGTCTGATCTATCCATCTTCTGAATATTTTTAAAAACCTCCCTCGACCCTTGACCCTTTGCCCCTTCGACCCTTCTCTTAGAATTTCACCTTCGGTGCTTCTGCTGCTGCCTGCGGTGCTTCAAAGAAATTCTTCTTTTGAAATCCAAACATTCCTGCCAGCATGTTCTCGGGGAAGCTCCTCAGCTTGATGTTATACACCTGCACTGATTCGTTGTATCTTCTCCTCTCCACAGAAATCCGGTTCTCCGTGCCGGCAAGCTCATCCTGGAGGCGGATAAAGTTCTGGTTTGCCTTGAGGTCAGGATACCGTTCAATCACCACTAACAACCGTGCCAGGGCACTGGAGAGTTGATTATTTGCCTCAATCTTCTCATCAACCGTACCTGCGCTGCCCACCCGGGAACGTGCCTCTGTTACCTTGATCAGTACTTCCCGTTCATGTGCGGCATATCCTTTAACTGTTTCCACTAAGTTGGGTATCAGGTCGTACCGCCTCTGGAGCTGGGTCTCAACCTGAGCCCAGGCACTCTTCACTCCTTCATCCAGTATAACGAGAGAGTTATAGGTGTTTTTCGTAAAGGAGTAGAGAGAAAAAACCAAAACAGCCAGGACAGCCAGTACAATAATAACCGTATTTTTTGTGGTCATACCGAATCTCCCTTTTTAAATATCGTGTACTTTTCATCAAAATAACTTGCTCTCTGCCATCACTCCATGAAATCGTATGCCCGTATCAACACATCATCATAGGCATCATTTAAATACGAGTAGATAAAAATACCACAACAGCGATGATAATCAATCCCACAATCAGCTTCTTTCTTTTCTTCATGCTTGCATCCATTTCAGATCAAGGCTAGTTAATGTAACCAGACAACCTCACGATCGCACCGATATAGCGATTCATCACATTCAGTGCCTCTTCGTCATTCTTCAACTTCTGTTTCCCCTCCCTGATACTGGTTAAATCTAAAAAACACTCTTTATCCAGTCCGAAGACTGTCTCCATCTTTTCTATCATACCTTTCCTTTCGCAGACCATGTCGCCTTCCTTCAGGTAAACCATGGACTGAAAGATAGAAAAAAAAGCGGGGAGAGAGTGAATAATGAGGTGTTCGATTGCCCTTTTCCTGCCGTATGATTCGAGAAACCCTTTCCGCAACTGGATAAGCTTCCCTTTCAGATCCCTCTCACACTGCAGTCTGATATCTTCCCTGGCGATAGTCAGGTCCTTCAACACATCCTCACCGCAGACCACCTGGTAACATGCCTTCAGGTTCAGGAATTCAATGGGAAAAGAATCGAGCGACGATGCAATATGTGACCGGCTCAGGAGCAGGGGTGTCGCCACCATCCGCTTATGCCACTTGGCAACAAGCTTGAAGGCACGGTCAAGCCTATCAATCCCCTCCTCGCTCAATACAACAAGAAAGTTTATGTCAGATTTTTTCGGGATGTATTCTTCCCGTGCACCGCTCCCGTAGAGAATAATGGATACAAGATCACTGCCAAAGGCTTCCCTATAGTCTCTCACAAACTCATCAAAAATCTCTTTTGGTTCCTTGGGAATCTTAGACATGGTTACTCCTCAAAAATAGAATTCAGAAGTCAGGAGACAGGAGCCAGAATATTCATTCTTCTGAATTCTGACTTCTGTATTCTGAATTCTCAATCTATTGTTCACTAATTTTATTCCGCATTCGCCATTCCGCATTCCGCATTACTCAGAATCCTCTGCTCGCTCCTCCCCCTCCGCTCATGCCTCCTCCAAAACCTCCAAATCCTCCGCCGAAACTTCCAAAGCCACCACCACCGAATCCACCTCCCAATCCGCTCCGATACCGGCCACCTCTTCCCCCCATACCGGAAAGGAATAGCATGGGCCAGAGTGAACGGGGACCGAACATAAAGAACAAAAAAAGCAGGAGGAGCAGGAGAGGGCGGAGTCCTAAAAAACCGACAGGTCTTTTTCTTACCTGTTTTACTGCCTTATACTCACCACTGATTTCTACGCCTGCATCCTTGGCGATAACCTGCGCCACAGAGATAAGGCCATTATAAAGACCTTCCCCATATTGCCCGTTTTTAAAATAAGGAATAACTGCATCATCAAGAATCTGCCCCGTCAGCCCGTCAGGCAGGATACCTTCAACTCCATAACCAGTCTCGATCCTCACCTTTCTCTCTTTCATGGCCAGGAGGATGAGGGCACCTTTATCTTCTCCCTTTTTCCCGATTCCCCAGTCCCGGTAAAGTTCATTGGCATAGGTTTCAATGGCATCGTCCCCTATACTCTCAACAGTAACCACCACGAGGGATACGCCGGTTTTTTCGAGAATTTCCTTGGAAATACCCTCCATCCTCTGCCTGGCAGGCTCCGGGATAACAGAGGCGAAATCATTAACCGCCCCCACCGGCTTAGGAAATTGGGTTTTAGCAGGAAGCTCTAAACTGAAGGCTAAGATAAGAAAAATGGTGAGTAAGGAGATGGCCCTTTTCATCCCCACACACCATCTATCTTCGCGCCGCAGGCATAACACTTTGAGTCACGAATAGTATTCTTCTGAATGGTAAAACCAATTCTCTTGATCAGGGTCTTGCCGCACTGATAGCAGTAGGTGTTCTCTCCCTCATCACCAGGGACATTTCCCGTGTAGACATATCTTAATCCTTCGCTCAAACCTATTTCCCGTGCCTTTTTCAGGACAGATGCCGGGGTGCGGGGCTGATCCTGCAGCTTGTAAGTGGGATAAAATGCAGTCACATGCCAGGGGGTATCTACTCCCAGCTCCCTGATGAAGCGGGCAATATCCCTCAGTTCTTCCTCCGTATCGTTATGGCCGGGTATGATCAGCGTGGTAAGTTCTATCCAAATCCCCAGTTTTTTATAGGCCCTGATACTATCCAGAGTTGGCTGGAGCCTGGCCCCGCATACCCTCCGGTAAAAATCATCTCTGAAGGATTTAAGATCGATGTTGGCAGCGTCCAGATAGGGCTGGATTGACTGCAAAGCCTCCGGAGTAGTGTATCCGTTGGTCACAAAGACATTTCCCATCCCCTCCTTCTTTGCCAGAACGGAGCAATCGAAGGCATATTCAAAATAAATCGTTGGCTCGGTATAGGTATAGGAGATACTCTGGCACCGGTTTTTCTTTGCCGCCTCAACAATCTTCTCAGGGGGAAATATCTGGTGTGAGGGGATAGAGAACTCACGAGGTGCCTGGGAGATATCAGAGTTCTGGCAGTGGAGACAACGGAAGTTACACCCTACGGTAGCTATGGAAAAGGATTGCGAGCCCGGATAGTAGTGAAAAAGCGGCTTCTTCTCAATGGGGTCAATGTGCTGGGCAATGGGATTTCCATAGACCAGCGTATAGAGCACTCCATTCATGTTCTTCCGTACGGCACAGACCCCCTTCTTCCCCTCCTGGATATGACAGCGGTGATTGCAGAGATAACAGTTGACTGAAAGGTCTTCTGCCTTGTTATAGAAACGCGCCTCTTTCATTGCTTCCGCATTTCACCTAAGCAAGGACTTTATCTATCATCTCTTTGATGTTCTGCTTGGGCTGCAAACCAACGCTCTGGGCAGCAATCCCTCCTTTTTTGAAGAGAAGCAGAGCAGGGATCCCCCGCACTCCATAACGGGAGGCAGTTGACTGGTTTTCATCCACATTGATCTTGCAGATCTTCACCTTTCCCGCATACTCACCTGCCAGTTCCTCGATGATTGGAGCAAGCATCCGGCACGGTGCGCACCAGGGAGCCCAGAAATCTACCATGGCAGGAATTTCTGAGAGCAACACTTCCTGATCAAAATTGGAATCGTTCACGATAACCTCGGTTCCCATATGTTCCTCCCTTCTCCGCAGGCGCTTTGACTTCTATGGCTATCCAATTTTATGATAACAGATAATTATTGAATGTTCAAAAAGATTTCTCCCGCCTTCCCGCTAACATATGGACTTTTGGCTGCTATGCTGATAATCTACGCATGTATTACGTACAGAAAATGACTGCACCATTTTTTCATCCATGATCTATAAAAGACTCCTATTCATACTGATAACCTTCCTGCTGGTGTTGTTCGCCGGTGTTATCGGATATAAAACCATCGAAGGGTGGACGGTACTTGAAGCCCTGTATATGACGGTCATAACCCTTGCCTCAGTGGGGTTCATGGAGGTTCACCCTCTTTCACCTGCCGGCAGGATATTTACCATATCCCTCATCCTCGGCGGAACAGGAATCCTTATCTACGGCATATCAACGGTTACTGCCTTTATCGTGGAGGGTGAGCTTACCAACGTTTTAAGGAGGAGAAAGATGCAGAAGAAGATTGACCAACTGAAAGGACACTATATCGTCTGCGGAGCCGATCAGACTGGAAGGTATGCAATCGAAGAACTGGTGAACATAAAACAGCACTTCGCAGTCATTGAAAAAGACAGTGAAAAAATAAAACATCTCGAAGAGCAGGACATACTCTGCATAGAAGGTGATGCTACACACAATGCAGTGCTCCAGACGGCCGGGATCCAGAGGGCAAAAGGGCTTATTACTGCCCTCCATTCAGATGCAGAAAACCTCCTCGTGGTATTCACAGCAAAGAAATTAAATCCTAACCTCAGGGTAATAGCAAAGGCGGTAGAGGAAGAGTCCGAGCAAAAGATAAGGATGGCAGGAGCTGACGGGGTGGTTATGCCGAACTTTATCGGGGGATTGAGAATGGTATCAGAGATGACCAGGCCCTCAGTCGTTACCTTTCTCGATACCATGCTCAGGTCACAGGACAAAACGATCAGGGTCGAAGAAATTGAAATCGGACCCGGCTCACTTTTCCTCGGCAAAAGCATTGATGACACCGGAATTCTCTCCACAGAGGGTGTTACCCTCGTTGCCCTCGTGAATAAAATTAACGGAAGCAATTACCTTTTCAACCCGCCAAAGAGCAGGGTGTTAACAGAGAATGATGTATTGATTGTTATGGGGAATGTGGAGGTGATTAATACCTTAAAAGAGAAAGTCTTGAACCCTTGAACTCTGTAGGAGCACGGCACGCCGTGCCCCTACCCCTGACCTCTTGAACCCTTTTCTTCAGTCTTCCTTCACCCGCTTTGCTCCTTCTTTTAAATCCGCCAGTGCCTTCTTCCCCGCTTTTACCCCTTCCTCAAAGGCATTCTTGTTCAGCTCGATGTGAGCTTTGGGCACGCGGTTCAAGACCGCCTTCTCCATAGATTTGGTTGAAACCTGGGGAAAGACCTGGGTGATTGCACCGAGGGCGATGATGTTCGCTACGTTCTCTCTCCCGAACTTATCCCGTGCAATCCTGGAAAAGGGGATAATAATGGCATCTTCCCTCCCCTCGACAGTTACATAGGTTGAGTCAATGAGCAGGACTCCGGCCGGCTTCAGGAACTTGAAATTCTCTTCGTAGGCGCTCTGGCTCATGGTCAGGAGGAGATCGAGCTGACTTGCCTTGGGGTAATGAATCTCTTCATCACTCATAACCACATCAGACCTGCTGAATCCGCCCCGGGCAGCAGCTCCGTAACTCTGGGTCTGGGTTACGTAGAATCCATCATGAATCCCTGCAGCCTCTGCGAATATGATTCCGGCAAGGATGAGGCCCTGCCCTCCCAGTCCTGCCAATCTCACTTCATAGCGCTCGCTCATATCTTGTACCCGCTTACTTCTTGCTCTGAACCCTTTCCACCAGTTTTTCGTACTGCTCGATGTACTCAGGCCTTTCAATATCCAGGAAAACACCAGTTAAGATCTTGCCTTTTGCCTTTTCTTCAGAGTCCCTTGCTTCTTCAATTGAAATAGTATGTTCTTCCTGCCACCTGAGCATGTCTACCGCAGTCCCCAGCCGGTTGTACCTGCCATAAATGGTGGGGCACTGAGTTATCACCTCGACGACGGAAAAACCCCTTTTTCTAATTGCTTGCTCAATCAACTCCTCCAGCTGCTCGGCATTGTAGGTTGTACCTCTCGCCACAAAGGTGGCGCCGGCTGCCTCAGCAAGCTTCGGTATATCAAAAGGCTGTTCGATATTCCCTTCCGGGGCGGTGGAAGCGGTCATCCCGAAAGGGGTGGTAGGGGAGATCTGACCGCCGGTCATGCCGTAGATCATATTGTTGAAAATAACTGCTGTCAGGTCCATATTCCTCCGGGCAGCATGGATGAAGTGGTTCCCTCCGATGGCAAGGGCATCTCCGTCTCCCATCGCCACGATCACGGTGAGTTCGGGTTTGGCGAACTTGAGGCCGGTAGCAAAGGCCAGAGCCCTGCCGTGAGTGGTGTGAAGGGTGTTAAAATCAATATAGGTTGATACCCTCCCTGAACATCCGATCCCTGAGACAACGGATACTTTATCCTTGTCCAGCTTTAAGTTATAAACAGCCCGGAGCATTGCCCCCATGATGATCCCGTTCCCGCAGCCGGCACACCAGATCAGAGGAAACTTCTTCTCTGCCCGAAGGAACTGATAAATCGGCTTATTGTGGCTCATCGTTTAAAATCCTTGACTACTGTTTTAATAATTTCAGCAGGTGTGAGCATCTCTCCATCTACCCGGTTACAGTTCCTGACCTTTGCTTTTCCGGCATTTACCCTCACCACTTCGCGGTAGACCTGGCCCATATTCATCTCAGGAACCACGATCTTTCTGACCTTCTTCACCACCTTTTCAAGAGGAGAACGGGGGAAGGGCCAGAGGGTGATCAGCCGCAACATGCCGGCCTTAATTCCTTTCTGCCGGAGTTCCAGGGCAGCGCTCTTGGCTGACCGTGCCACGCATCCGTAGGCTACAATCACTACCTCTGCATCACTCAGCATAAACTCCTCAACGGAGATGATATCGGAGAAACCGAGCGCAATTTTCCTGTGAAGCCGCTCAATGGCTGTCTTTACCTCTGCCGGGACTGTAGTGGGGAATCCCAGCACGTCATGGGTAAGGCCGGTTACGTGGTACCGGTATCCCTCCCCGAAATCAGCCATGGGCGGTATACCGCTCTCAACATCCTCAAAGGGCTTATACCAGTCGGGAGGGACAGTGGGTTTCACCCGGTCAACAGTCTCAACAGTCTCCGGTGCCGGAAGAGTAACTTTTTCCCGCAAATGGGCAATCACTTCATCCGTTAAGAGGATAACCGGCACACGGTATTTTTCTGAGAGATTCACAGCTCTCACGGTGAGATCGAACGTCTCTCTCACGGAAGAGGGACAGAGGGCAATCATGGGGTGATCCCCGTGAGTTCCCCACCGTGCCTGCATCACATCACCCTGTGCAGGCTGGGTCGGGAGACCGGTTGACGGTCCTGCCCTCATCACGTTCACCACAACACAGGGGACTTCGGTCATCGCTGCAAAACCGATATTTTCCTGCATGACGGAAAACCCGGGCCCGCTCGTGGCGGTCATTGACTTGAGACCGCCCAGGGAACCACCGATGATTGCAGCCATGCTGGCGATTTCATCCTCCATCTGCATATAAATCCCGCCCAGCAGCGGCATCATTTTCGAACATTCCTCGGCAATCTCCGAAGAGGGCGTGATCGGGTATCCGGCATAAAACCGCGCGCCGGCATAAAACGCACCCTCCGCAATGGCCTGATTGCCCTGCATCAGTTCCATTTCTCGTGCCACGGTCACACATCCTTTCTCTCGTTCATCCCTTTAGCCGCTGAACTCTTTCCTCGAATCCACCCGCGAGCGCTTTCCCCGCAG
>JAPLJA010000186.1 GCA_026388815.1 Pseudomonadota bacterium | reverse complement strand
GGAGACAGGAGCATCGCGATATTCGTAGCAAAATCCCCATGTTCTTTGAACTTGGGAACCTCGAGGATCAGAGGAGGAATACTGTCCAGGCAGAGGGAATTCTCTTTCTGCCAAGAAGTTATAGCGGTTCTCATTATACCGCTTACGTTATCTTTTATCCGCATCGTTGTCTTTTTTTTCAGGTTTTTCTTTTATCGTAATATCCCGGGTATAATCCGGGCAACTCGCCTCTGCCGGCAGAGAAAACCTCTTCTGACAATGTTCGCGCCAGGCACAGATTACACAAATATTTTTGCCTTCAACCAACATTTTCATCTCCGGAAAACTGTTTCTCTATATAGCCTTTATGGTGTGCTAAGTCAAGATACTAAAAGCAGAATTTGGCATTGAATTGACCAGTGTTTCATGTTAATAGTAACTGCATAAACAAATTCACTATGTCTTATAAGGGAGATTGCTTCGTTCCGCCGGAGGCGGACCGCGGCGGACTCCTCGCAATGACGGGAAAATACAATAAATTATCCTCATGTTTCATTGCGACCGAAGCGAAGCAATCTGTTAATTTAATAACCAAGATGGCAAGTTACATCTTTTCCTCAGATGGTTGATGTAAGTGATTTGATACAGCAGGGCGAAGGGTTCATGCTTGAATACAAGATAGAGATACCCTCACCTCACCGGATTGCCAAACTGATGGTAGCTTTTTCCAACAGCAGAGGAGGAAAACTTCTGGTCGGCGTTAATGATCAGGGGGAAGTATCGGGCGTCAGGGATCTTCAACTCCAGAAAAGGCATCTCTTTTCTGCCGCCCGGGATTTCTGCGATCCTCCCATTTTCCCGAAAATTGAGACCCTCGCTCTCCAGGGCAAAAGGATCCTCCTCGTCACTATCCAGGAAAGCAGATGTAAACCTCACCGGTGGGTGATGAATAATGAGAAATCTAAAACCTATATCCGGGTAAAGGATAAAAATCTTGTTGCGAGCAAGTTAGCTATTCTGGATCTCCAGAAGCAACGAAAGCTCAACAGGAAACCGCCCGGTCGTTCAGACATTAAAGAGACCTTTGTCATATCGTATCTGCAAGATCACGAAAGAATTACGGTAAAAGAGCTCTGTGATTTGTTGAACATCTCCAAGCGCAGAGCGCTCAGGATCCTGTTTTCACTCAGGAATAAAGGAGAAATCCTGCTGCATACAATAGGCAGGCATGAGTTCTATACATTGGCATAATTTGATTGCGGATTGTTGAATGCGGAGTGCGGAGTATAAATGAAAACCGGCATTGCCAACTTACCTCTCCACTACGGCAAGGCACCATCCTGGCTCTTTCAGAGGATGAAGAGACTCGCCAGGGAAATCTCGCTCGTGATCATCGATGAATTCGGTCCCGAGGAAATGCTCAGAAAATTATCTGATCCTTTCTGGTTTCAGGCTTTTGGGTGCATCCTCGGCTTTGACTGGCACAGTAGCGGGTTGACCACGACGGTATGCGGCGCCCTTAAAGAAGGCACAAGAGGAATAGAGAGAGATATTGGCTTATTCGTGGCAGGGGGGAAAGGAAAGTTCTCCCGCCAGACTCCCCATCAGATTGAGGAATACGGTAACGCACTCTCCCTCGATCCACAACCGCTCGTCTATGCCAGCCGGATGTCTGCTAAAGTAGACAGCGCTGCTGTACAGGACGGCTACCAGCTCTACCACCACACTTTTATCTTCACCGCCCGAGGCAACTGGACTGTTATCCAGCAGGGGATGAACGAAACCAACCGGTATGCAAGGAGGTATCACTGGCTGAGTGATACCATCCAGGACTTTGTCTGTGAACCCCACCAGGCAGTCTGTTGCGATCAACGGGGTGAAACCTTAAACCTCGTGGCACAAGAAAGCAAAGAAACAAGAAAGGCATCCACCATCATTGCCTGTGAGAACCCTGACCGGATAACCTCTGAACTGCGAAAGATTAAAGAACTGGATCTCCCCAAGCACCACGAAGTCCTGATCAATGACATCAATCCGGAAAGGCTTAAGAAAATACTGATTAAAACCCACGAGAAACAGCCGGATAACTTCGAGCATCTTCTCGGTATTGAAGGGGTAGGACCAAAAACCGTGCGTTCTTTAAGCCTGATCTCCGAGTTGATCTATGGTGCAAAACCGAGCTTCCGCGATCCGGCCAGGTTCAGTTTCGCTCACGGAGGAAAGGATGGCCACCCCTATCCTGTGGATAGAAAAAACTATGATCTCTCTATTGAAATACTGAGAAAGAGCATACGGTCAGCAAAGCTCGGTGAGAGGGAAAAGATAGAGGCATTAAAGAGGCTGTCATCTTTTACTGCGATATGAGAGATCTGTGAAAAGCAGGGTTCTTCGTAGCTCAACAACAATTTTTCGACAATTCTAAATCTTGCTTCACTGCAAATTCGAAACTCACCGCCTACGGCGGTTCAAACAGCCGAATTTACAGCCGTTCCGCTTGATAAGAATTGTTAACGAAAAATCCTTCAATTCGCACTCAGAACCCCGTTTCACACTTTCCTTGAGATCTCATATGATTTTTCTTGACGGTTTACACAATTCGATATAACGATAATATCATGCCATCACGATTAGAGACCATCGCAAACAGATCGCTTGACTGGGCCATCGATCATGGATTGAAAGTCCTCATCATCATTGCCGGCACCTACCTTGTCCTCTACCTCATCCGTCTCCTGAGCAAGAGGATTGTTGCGTACTCCAGAAAGGCCGAAAGGGATCAGGATCAGGGGGAGAGAGAAAAAAGGACTGAGACCCTGGTCCACATTTTCGAAACTACCGGCAAGGTATTCATTATCATTATTGCAATCTTCATGGTCATGAAGGAACTGGGCATGGATATTACCCCTCTCCTCACCGGTGCCGGAATTGCAGGACTGGCGCTGGGATTCGGCGCCCAGAGTCTCGTAAAAGATTTCTTAAGCGGCTTCTTCATCCTGATAGAAAACCAGTTCAGGGTTGGGGATGTCATAAAAATAGGAGAATTCAGCGGTGTGGTAGAGAGAATCAGCCTGAGGACTGTTGTACTGCGGGATTTAGGAGGCAATGTTCACGTCATCCCCAATGGTGAGGTCAAGGCAGTAACCAATATGAGCTATGAATGGTCACGGGCAGTGGTAGATATCGGTGTATCGTACAGAGAGGACGTAGACCGGGTAATGAATATCCTCGAAGATGTCGGTAAGTCCATGATGGAGGATGCAACACTTAAGGAGGTGATCCTGGAGAAACCGGTCGTTATAGGTATCAATGATTTCGGTGACTCCCAGGTAAAGCTGCAGGTGCTGGTCAAAACCGTTCCTCTGAAGCAATGGGAAGTTGGAAGGGATCTGAGGAAGAGGATTAAGGCAGCCTTTGACCGGGAAGGTATCGAAAGTCGCTCACTGCAGCAGATTGTGATTACAAAAGAAACGTAGAGGCGCTGTTTCCGCGCCCTCTTTGGTCTGTGCCTATGCATTCTTTTCTGGGCAGGGAGACCCTGCCCCTACACAATTGGCAAAAACCAGGATGGCGTTCACATAAATCATTTAGGGCGGGGAGACCCCGCCCCTACATTTTCGGGATTTTCTGGATCTGTTATCCATTGAACCGGGTTGTATATGATATATTCTCGGATGCGGTTCAAATCATCTTCATTACGAATAATGTGTTCATAATAATTACGTTGCCAAAGATGACAACCTGATGTGTCCTGAAATTTGTTGATGGATTTGGTGGTTTTGTATTTGAAATATGCAACCACCAATCCCAATATCTTTCGTAGGGGCGCGGTTCCCGCGTCCTCTTTGGTCTGTGCCTGTACATTCTTTTCTGGGCAGGGAAACCCTGCCCCTACACGGTTTTCAAAAACAAAAATGCCGTGCACATGGTTTGGCATGATTACGAATGCGTCAATGTCAACACCTGGGTAATGTTGTGGTAATTCATCCCACACAGATTGGATCATCCGCCCGGCCTCATTCAAAACCATCCTTCCATCCACAATTTCACCAAACAAACATTCCCGGTTTTGCGTACAGATGGTAATGAAATATGCGCCTTCCTTTGAATAATCATATCCACGGAGGCGAATTGAATGACGGTGGTGGAGGTTAGGGTTGAAACGGGGAATTGGAAAACATCCTTTTTGTTTTACCGCATTTCATCCTGTAGGGGCGCACCTGTGTGTCTGCCCCTACACGGAAATATGCAATCACGTCTTATGATGTCCTTCGTAGGGGCGTGGTTCCCACGCCCTTTTTGTTATCTTGTATTCAATTATGGGCAGGGCAACCCTGCCCCTACAGAATTAACAAATAACATGATTTCGTGCATATGCTTTGGCATGATAATGAATGTATCGAGAACGACACTTGGGTAATGATTTTGATTGCTTACTATTTCTTCAAAATTCTTTTTAAATGCTTCTCTTAATCGCAATCATCTCTTCAAATTCTATTCCTAAAATCAAATTTGCACCCATAGCTAACACAATAGATTGAAACACAATGGGCAAGTCTCTTTGGAAACCTTCCGGCAATGTCTTCATATGATTTTCTATATTCTCCATATCGTTGAAAAAATCACCGTGAAATACATTATTCCTATATTTCTGAGCTATCTCTTTTAATTCAGTTGGATCAACATTAAATAATTCTCCTAATTCAAAAATGTCTAAAACTTTTTTAAGGTACGTATCAAATTCGTCCGTAAAAGGTTTGGCCTCTTTCCTCAAGAGCTTAATGCATGAACTGCACATATTTTCTGAAAATTTATTAATAATGTCCTCTAAGATACCCTTCTTGCGAGAATTCATTATTGTCTTCATACCTTTAAATTTTGCCAATGAATCCATTATCATGTAACTCAATGCAATCTTAGCTTCTTTATTATAAGCCATATAGAGCATCTTGAAATAAGAAAACAACCGAAATAGTTTTTCTCTTTCTCTATTAGAATCATTGGCATGTTCTTCAAACATTTTATAATATTTGACACGTTCATCAATCTTCATAACAAGAACGGACGAAAATGAAGATAGAGCATTTTGTTTCAACTCAAGGCGCCCAGTATAGAAGCTTGGGCAAATATAAGCATTTGGGTTTGATTCATTTCTAAGTTGAATATATATGACATTGTCCTCATATCGCCCGACTAAGCGTTCATAGGATAGAGGAGTCCCTGTAAAAAAAGACAAACATGAAGTCAGGAGTTGCAAGTGCTCATGAATCGAAGATAGAGTCCACTGTTTAACATTTCTAAAATATAAACTATGGTCCAGTTCAGAAAAGATATGGGGCAAATTACGCGGGGATCGGTCATCCCTGGACTCTATAAAAAAGTGTTGCAACATTCTATTTTCTGCTTCAGGATAGTAAGTTAAGCCCCATTCATGGGGTACATCACTCGAAATTCCTACTTTCGTAAAGCTACACGTTACAGGTTGAAGGGTTATTTCATCCCACAACATTTTTAAACCCTTTTCTGAGAAAACATTTTTCTCGTCCTCAGTAAATCGAATATCTTCATCAAAATAATCGAACTCTTGCGGGATAGATATTTTTGACGGAATGCCACGAATTTCTATTTTCCAGTCTTCCCAATGTCCTTCGATAAGTTTCGGTTTTCCCTCATCTTGCCAATCAAGCATCGGTATGAAGAGGCGGGGGCGTAGGTCGACGCCAAGTATTATCAGAACTGCACACCATCCATAACTGTTCTTTACGTGGCCCGTAAATCTGATTTCATATTTAAACACGTTTTAGAAACCATCACCTTTTCTTTTCTATCGTTTTTGCTTCCTCCTCCGTCAACCCATACAATTCATAAACCAATCGGTCAATCTGCTGGTCTGTAGCGTCAATCTGTCGTTGGAGGGTGATCTTGTCATGATCTGTTTTTGCTACCGCTAATTGCTTGTGCAATGACAACGTCCCCTCGACGAGTTCAACCATCCTGTCATGGCGGACTTTGTCGGTGGGGTCGGAGAAGTTGATTGTGCGGATAGGAAGTTGTTCAATAAATTGAGTAAAGTAGCGGAAGAATCCACCACGCATTGTCGTACTAATGCCTTTCAGAAAATAATTTAAAATACTACTATTCAACAAACCTAAGATATATTTGGGTGACTCCCTCACATCGTTTTTCAAAGTTATGCCATAGCCACTCGTGAAAGCATATTCACCCTTTTCGTCTATTGCAAAAGATGCGCGATCTGCAATATCGGGCACGAGTATTTTTCTGGTTCTCATAATCTCAATATTCTTTGGATAAATGTAAGCGTACCAATTGCTCCCACGCATTCTTCCGCGTTCGCGCCCTTCCAAATAAGATTTATTCTCCGAGAGATATATAAATGTTTCTGGAAATCTCACTTGCATTTCCTTTTGGTTAATTAACTTTGTGTGTCCATTTTCAACACGATACGGAATAATTACAACCTTACCTGATGGAAGAATGCAATATGGCTTTATTTCTCGACCTTGCAAAAATAATGATATGGCCTCTCGTTCAACCACTACATCCCGATTTAGTTGTTTAGAATGAGCTTTTATCAAATTACCTTCAACAGAAATTAAATCTAAGACATAAACTTCATTGGCGCTTGTACGGATACCTTGCGCCATTCTTTCTGCTATATCACCTAATTTATGTGACATCTTACTCAACTTCTCAAATAGCCTTGCACCCGCACCTACAGAGAAATTCCACTCAGTGGCGGTAATTCTATCCTTGGGAATCGTGCCCTTGGTAGCTTCGCCTGTGTTACGCCATGCAAGCAAATCATCAACTTTTATAAAATGGCATTCATCGCTACCACCTTTATTTAGAAATAACAGACAAGTATAGGTCGTTGCTCCAGTGAATATCTGCTGATCGCCAAAGTGTACAACTTCAGCCACATGGTTACCCTTAGCTAATAAATCTCTCAATGACTGACCATATTGGGCGTTAAAGAACTTATGCGGCAAGATAAAACCAAACCGTCCATTCTTGTTGAGCAGTGACAGCCCACGTTCAACAAATACAACATAAATATCGTAGTTGCCTTTACTGGCAGCAACATATTTCTGTTTATAGAATTCCACTTCTTGGGGTGCCCATTCTATCATCGTCTGTATGCGGACATACGGCGGATTCCCTACCACCGCATCGAATCCGCCCGCCTTCATGATTTCCGGAAATTCTTTCTCCCAGTCAAACACATTCACCCGATACCGTTCTTCTTCATCAAAGAGACTCATCTGTTTACCATCGTAGAAATCCGGGCCGATGAGGGAGTTGCCGCATTTAATATTGTTACCCAGGTCTGGCAGGGCGCGTTCCTGGAACATTTTAAGCTGGCGTAAGATGGTCTGCTCGTTTTCTCCTTCCAGGACTTTCAAGAGCAAAGAGAGTTTTGTTACCTCTACAGCCTGAGGATCAATGTCCACGCCAAAAATGTTATTGAGAAGGATACGTCTCCGTTCTGCGGTGGTCAGCCGCCAATCGCCTCCTGCTGCCTGGTACAACACTGGAGAACGGGCTTTCCTCCATTTCTCAGGTCCGTCTTTCACATACCAGTCTCGGTGGTAATCGAGCAGTAACTGGTATGCACCTATGAGGAATGAACCTGATCCGCAGGCAGGATCGAGGATTCGTAAGGGCGAGGCATGCCTCGCCCCTACCCCACTTATCTGTTTTGGCGTCTTACCCCCTAACAATTTGCCCACGGTATTTTTTACAATGTAGTCCACAATGTATGTTGGCGTATAGTAAACTCCACCTGCCTTCTTAACTTCCGGTTTATCCTCCACCACAGCACGGTGGCCTTCAGTAAGACGGATTACCTTACCGAGAAACTGCTCATAGACCTGACCGAGGATATCAGCAGGAAGGACGGAGAATTCATAAGGGCTGTCAGGGTAATAAAGGTTCTTTATAATTTCTTTGAGCACTCTGTCATCGATTTTGAGATGCTGAGTTAACTCATCGGGTGGTTCCTTTCGATCTTTTTCCCGGCGGAAATGGAACAGACCGGAGTTATAACGATCGTCAGCTTCATAGAATAACTGGCAGAGACGTTCATACACCTGCGCTCCATTGAGCAGGGCCATGAGCCTGCCATACTCCTCGATGCCTCGATCCTCGCAGATACGAAGAAAAATGATCCGGTCAATAATACGCTGAACAGCGAAGTTGAGCTCCCGCTGGGTGAGTCCGGGATTGCGCAGGGCGAGGTTGCGGGCAAGCATCTCCCTCCACAATTCAATCTCTTTCAGAAAGGCACTGTCTACCTCAGCAGTGCCCTTTTTAATCTTAGTGGATTCAACATACTTATCGAACGAACCTTTCAGCACCGCCTCTCGGGAGAAAATGGAGGCGATTTCATTCCAGCGCCTGGCATATTCAGGATAGGAAAGATAAAGGATACGGGCTGTGGAGGCTTTATCAGTCTGTATCGGTTTGATCCGGCAGTCGTAAACTGAAAATTCTTCAAAATCAGTCAGGATAGAAAGCGGGAGTTTTGCTGACCAGGCATAGCGGCGTAACTAAAAGGCAGGATTTATATCTTCCTTGAGGTTTACGGATGGCTTTTTCGCTTCAAGGAAAAATTTCCGGGCACCGCCAATGCGGAAACAGTAGTCCGGCGCTTTAACTGCACCACCAACCTTTATGGCGTCTTCGTGGATGACATCCTTGTACGCCTCGGCGTATCCCTTCTCATTGTCCACATCCCAGCCCAGGGCTTTGAAGAACGGATCAACAAATTCCCGCCGAAGCTGGGTTTCATTGTACTGCCCTGACCGATATGCTTCGAGGTTTAGGTCAAATCTTTCAATGAGGCTTGAAATTTCTTTAGGAACTGTCACGTCTCAAGCAGACAAAATGGTATGGCTGTTTTTGCTATGACCCCAAGGAAGCAGCTGGCTTTGTTAAAACAATATCTTCCAATACTACTTTTCTAAATACCTCGGGATCACCAAAGCGCTTGCGTGCGTCCAGAATTTCTATCCCGGCAATTCTCCCGTCAGATGCATAGTCAACTGCAATCCCTTCAGCTACGTGTTTAGTTGTTACTGTAGTTTCGATGAAACGAATGTACAAAGCATCCACCTCAGTGTCATATGTTATTCTCATAGCTTAACACCTCCACATTAGAAAAAATACACATAAACAGTCACAACCACAATCTTTTCTGCTTCTTCGACAAAGATAGGTCGTACTTGTTTTGTGTTGTAAAATCTGCCGTTCCAATCCTGTTTATACTGAAAGTCTTTTCGACATTCCAGCCGTCCCTGTTCGGCAGTTCTCATGAGCATGGGCCGAAAGACGAATTGGTTTCATTGACGACAGACCATTAAGTACAAGATTGAAAAATTATGATTCTGTTTTTAACTATACTAAACTAACTATTTGAAATCAAATGATATATGCCGGAAGGGAATTGCAGGGCAATTGACCCATATCATTAAATCACCTATAAAGAAACCGTGTATTGTCCTCGTAAATCCACAAGCAGATTTATTTTTCTGCTTTTTCTTGCCTTGCTCCTCATCTCCTGTACCTCTCAGCAGGAGAAACCTTTCACCTTTGTTGTCATCGGAGATCACCGTCCGGCGAATGCGACGCTTCAACCACCACCAGAAGTCTTCTCGAAAGAGATGAAGTCTATAGAATAATAGAATACTTCTGATATTTCAATAAGATATAAATCAGATATCAAGAAACACTTGTGGTATTATCTTGCCTTGAGATTCTAAAAAACTACCTATTCTTCACAGTTTTTCATTGACACCAAATTTTAACCTTACTATATTCTGTAGCGGATTTGAGAGCCTATAAGGCTTTGACTTGTAACTATC
>JAPLJA010000042.1 GCA_026388815.1 Pseudomonadota bacterium | reverse complement strand
TCCTGTGCCTCGGTCCCACCAGCTCCGGCATGAATACTTACAATGGCATCATTGATGTCATTCTCACCGTCAAGCATCCGTTGAAATTCAATCTGGGCGATCTCTTGTTCAACCTTGGTGAGGTATCTGTTGATATCATCCTCGACCTCTCCGTCTCCTTCTTCATTCGCCAGTTCGATGAGCACCTGACAGTCCTCGAGGTCAGCCTTCAAAGTGTTAAAAAGGCTAACGGTACCCTGAATTACCTTTCTTTCTTTAAGTACCCTTTTGGCCTCCTCACTGTTGCTCCAGAATGCCGAATCGGATATTCTCTTTTCTAACTCCGTCAGCCGGGCGCTCTTCTCTCCTACGTCAAAGATAGCCTTCAAGAATTTTGAGCTTTCCTTCCAAGAGCTGACGCTTGTCCTCTAATTCGCTGAGCATGATAAATCTCCTTCCTAAAATCTCGGGGTTAGGATTTAGGGGTTAGGTGTTCGTGGTTTGGATTAAATTTCCCTAATCCCGAATCCCTTCTTACAAAACCTCCTGCCAGAAACACAGCAGAAAAAACAGCACAGACCAGGACAAAGATATCGCCGTAACGGTTATACAAGGTGGGTATCTTTATCAACGTTATTTTACCCGTAATAACATCCGGTGTAAAGATTTCTGTGGCATAAAGTATCTTCCCGGCAGGGTCAATCACTGATGTTATACCGGTATTGGCAGCTCTCGCCACAAAAACCCGATTCTCAATAGCCCTGAAGGCAGCCATAGAGTTATGCTGATAGGGGGCGCCTGTCCTGCCGAACCAGGCGTCATTGGTTATGGTAACCAGGAATGATGCCCCTTGCTCCACGCATCGCCGGACAAGTTCAGGAAAGATGATCTCATAGCAGATGAGCACGCCCAGGCTTTTCCCCTGAAAGGAAAGAACCCCGGGTTGTTCACCAGGGGAAAAATCACCGATATCTTCTACCATTTTATGAACGAAGAAAAGGAGTTCCTGTAAGGGCACATACTCGCCAAAGGGCACCAGGTGGATCTTATCGTATCTACCCAGGACTTTCCCCTCGGAGGAGACGAGGAATGCACTGTTATGATACCTTACTAGAGACCTCTCAACCGTGAAGGCAGGGCTGCCAAACAGAAGGCAGGCACGGGCCTGACGGATGATATCCTCTACCCACATGGTATAGGCACTTTTCAGTTGAAAGTAAAAAGGGGTTGCAGCCTCAGGCCAGATAATGAGATCAGGGGTATCATCTCCCCTGGCAAGGCTGAGTGATTCCAGGATCTTCATGGTTTCTTCCTGGTAAGCAGGATTCCACTTTACCCCCTGCGCAATGTTAGGCTGGATTAATTTCACGTGCACTGCCTCTCCCTCACGCATCCTCTCTTGAACATATTCTATCCTGCCGTAGCCATACCAGAGAACAGTGGCAACAAGGAACAGGGTAAGGCACGTTTCACACCAGGGAAATTCTTTCTTCTTGTTGCAAAAAGTAAGGAGGGAAAAAAGAAAGGTATTGCACAGAACGATCAAAAAACTTATCCCGTATACCCCGGCTACATCAGCACCTTGAACAAAGGGGAGAAACAAATACTGGGAGTATCCAAGATTTTCCCAGGGGAAACCGGTCAGGAGGTGGGATTTTCCATATTCAAACAAGACCCAGATAAAAGGAAGGGTGATGGTCATCCTGAACCCACCCCTTTTCTCAATGAACCCTGCCACCGTAAAGCTCAAGCCAACGTATAATCCCAGATAGCATGCCATGAGAAATAGTATCACAAGGGCAAGAGGGAAAGAGAGTCCACCATAATCCCTCATGACCACCACTACCCAGTGGAAAAGCATCAGGTTGAAAATAATACCTGCAAGCAGGCTCAACAAAAATGTTTGGCTCAGTCTCTTACCTTTCAACGCAAAGAGAAGAGGTATAAAGGCGCCAAAGGCAAGCGGTTCAAAGTCTATCTTCGGGAAAGA
>JAPLJA010000241.1 GCA_026388815.1 Pseudomonadota bacterium | reverse complement strand
TCAGGAGTTGCCAGATTCATTGTCTCGGGGCAGGTGAACGGCCGGAAGCTTGCATTAAAAGTGGACACCGCGGGCAGGAAGGAAGAAAAGGTGCTGGAACTGAAAGATACACCCTTTCTCTCCTATCATGTCAAGCCGTTTCTCCTTTCCCAGGGGCTGGCGGTGGGAAAGAGATACCGGCGACAGTTCTTTGACCCTTCCACGCTGAGCAACAATGAGGTGCTGCTTGAGGTGGAGGGAAAAGAAAAGATGGTATCAAAAAAGAAGGAAATAACAGCATACCGCATCAGAGAGTCTTTCAAGGGGTTTACCGTGACTTCCTGGGTAAGCGAGGATGGCGAAACTGTAAAGGAAGAAAGTCCTCTGGGATTTGTCCTGAAAAGTGAGACAAAGGAAGAGGCGCTGTCGAAATTGCCGGAAGGAAGAGGGACAGATATCATCGAGTTAAGTGCCGTCCCCGTCAGCGGCCTGATAGGAAAACCCTATCCCCGGTATCTGAAGGTCAGAATGAAAGGAATAGGGTTCGAGGATTCAAGGGTTCAAGGGTTCAAGGTTGAGGGTGGAAGGCAAACAGTCAAGGGAGATGTTGTTGAGATAGCACAGGAGGATCTGAAAAATATCTCGTCCTATTCTATCCCGTATAGAAAGAATGAATTGAAAATATTCTGCGAGCCCTCACTTCTGGTACAATCTGATGACCAAGTGATCGTCTCAGAGGCTAAAAATATTGTGGGGAAAGAAAGGGATGCAGTCAGGGTGGTAAAGATGCTCCTGAACTGGATGCATGACAATATCGAAAAGAGACCGACCATGAGCATCCCCAGTGCGCGGGAGGTGCTGAAGATGCGGGTGGGGGACTGCAATGAGCATGCCGCTCTCTTTACCGCCTTTGCCCGGTCTCTCGGTATCCCTGCCAGGATCTGCGGTGGGATTGTATATTCCCGCGGTTCTTTCTATTATCATGCCTGGGATGAGGTGTTCCTGCAGGACTGGGTAAGCGTTGACCCTCTGATGAATCAATTCCCTGCAGATGCCACCCACATCAAGCTGGTAGAAGGTGACCTGGATAAACAGCTCCCGCTGCTCGGTTTGCTGGGAAAGCTGAAAGTTGAGGTTGTTGAGTACCGATGATTAAGTTAGTCGAACTGACCAAGAAGTTTGCTCATGTTGCCGCTGTTGACGGGCTTAATCTGAAGGTAAGCCAGGGTGAGCTCTTTGGCTTTCTGGGACCGAACGGGGCAGGGAAAACTACCACCCTCAGGATGATGGCAGGTGTCTTGAAGCCCACGAGCGGGAAGATTGTCATTGATGCAAAGGATATGGCAGAGAGCCCCCTCGAATGCAAGAGGGTCATCGGCTTCATCCCGGACCGCCCTTTCCTCTATGAGAAGCTTACCGGCAGAGAAATCCTTCAGTTCATCGCCGGTATCTATGAGCTTCCTTATAATGGTCTTGAAAAGAGGATGGAGCAGCTTTTTGAGCTGTTTGAGATCGGTTCCTGGAGGGATGATCTGGTTGAAAGTTACTCTCACGGGATGAAGCAAAGGCTGGTCATGGCTACAGCGCTCATTCATCAGCCCAGAGTGATCATCGTTGATGAACCCATGGTGGGTCTTGATCCCAGAGCAGCCAAGCTGGTGAAAAAGGTCTTTAAAAGTCTCTGCCAGAAGGGGATAACAATCTTCATATCTACCCACACCCTGCAGGTTGCCGAAGAGATGTGTGACCGCATCGGCATCATCCACCAGGGCAAGCTGATTGCTGTGGGAACAATGAAAGAGTTGCGGGAGATGAGCGGTATGCAGGCGGAAGAACTGGAAGAGGTGTATTTTAAGCTGACCGGTGCGGAAGAATTGGCAGAAATTCAGGAGATAGAGATATGATGTGTTCAAGAGAATACAGGAGTCAGGAGTCAGAATTCAGAAGAAATGCATTCTGGATTCTGCATTCTGGATTCTGAATTCAGCATTTTAAGAGATGATTACAACCCTCCTTTCGCCCCGCCTCCTCTCTTTCAAGAAAGATTTCCTCCGGCACGACCGGAAGGGCATTGTGAGAGACCTCATCCTCTTTTTTATGGGGCTCTTGTTCTGGTGCGGTATTTTCCTCGTCTTTTACCGTGTTCTTCTCTACTTTCAAGGCATCGAGGCTATCGGTGACATTCTTGCCTCCAAGTTACTCTCCATGGTTTTTCTCTGCCTGTTTTCCGTACTCATCTTCAGCAATATCGTAACGGCGCTTTCTACGTATTTTTTATCCAGCGATCTGGAATTTATCTTCTCCCGCCCCGTATCCTTGAGTGAACTGTTTTTCTCACGGTTTATCGACACGCTCCTGAACAGTTCCTGGATGACGTTACTCTTCGGACTTCCTGTTTTCCTCGCCTACGGGATGGTCTATCAGCCAGGAGCTTTCTATTACCTTTTACTCGCCGCTGTGCTCATCCCGTTCCTCATCATCCCCGCTGGCATCGGGAGCATCATTACGTTAACGCTTGTGAATATTCTTCCGGCACGGAGACTCAAGGATATCCTCGTCCTCCTCTCCATCCTCTTTTTCATAGCGCTCTACTTCTTTTTCCGATTGCTCCAGCCTGAACGCTTGGTTGACCCCGAGGTGTTTTCCGGCCTCATGGATTATATTGCTTCGCTGAAAGCCCCGGTCTCACCCTTTCTCCCCAGTCAGTGGGCAGTTGACTGTCTGTCACCCATCCTCCTCAAGACGAAAGAGGACTACTTTTCCT
>JAPLJA010000305.1 GCA_026388815.1 Pseudomonadota bacterium | reverse complement strand
TCCACCTTGTTCACCCGGTATCCTGCTATGGCTGAATCCAGAGATTGCCGGGCCTGAGGAATAATTCCTGTTCTGTAGAGATCGATCAGGGCCTTCTGCTTTTCCTCTTTTGCCGTCAGGTCTTTTATCCGGTAAAAGATTTCATTCTTGGCGGCAACGTGTTCAGCCTGGGCCACATTTACACTGCAATGTGTTTCCTCCACCTTTTTATCCTGCTTGTTCTTATACCAGAGGGGAAGGGGGATGGAGACTGATGCCGATACCATGTCAGCTCTATCCACGAGCCGGCTGTCATTCCGTTGACCGTAGCTCACGGCTACATCGAAATCAGGGTAATAATCCTTTTTAGCCAGGGAGTAGGCTACCTTGTTTTTTTCGATCATCTGGGCTAACCGCTTCAGCCGGGGACTTTTATCAAGGGCGATTTCCTGGAGTTTCTCCAGGGAAAGGCTGGCAGGGGTGATCTCTATTGCAGGTGGATCGGGAAGAGGAGACTGGGGAAGACGGTTGAGGAGAGAGTTCAGTTCCGCCTTGATGGTCTCTTTCTGCTGTTTCAAGGTGATAGATTCTTCTGAAACCTTGGAGAGCTCGACCTGGGCCTTGAGTACATCCTGCTGTATCCCTTCTCCTACTGAATACTTGGTCTCGGTGATTTTTGTGAGCGTACTTAAAAGTCCCCTGTTTTTCTCGGTTATCTCCAATGCCTTATTGACAAACGAGAGGTCAAAATAGAGCATCCTGACTCTCTTCGTTATCTCCCGTTTCTTCTCTTCCAGCGCCTGACTCGCTGCCAGATACTCCTTGGTTGCCATCTCCTTCTTCAAGCCCAGCTTCCCCGGGAAGGGAAGTCGCTGCATCAGCTCAATCTGTTTCGTTGTCATATCTTCCTGATTGAAATCGAAGGTATCTACCGGTAAGCTCATAACACCGATGGTCAACCGGGGGTCCTCCAGGGCACCTTCCTGGGCGGGCCTTTCACCATAGGCCTTCAACCCTTCCTGGTGAGCTGTGAGTTCCGGGTTGTTGTTCAGGGCATCTTCTATGAGCTGTTTTAATTCGAGCCTTTTTACCTCTTCCTGAGCCTGGACTCTGCTGAAGGAAATAAAAATTATTCTCAATATGCATGACAGGATAAGAACCTTTTTCATGGCCTCTTCCCCTCCTTAATAATTACATCCATTGCCCATCCTTCTCCTGAATTGACAGTTCCCTTTCCTGCCGCACATTCCTCTCAATTCTGAAGAGACGCCGGAGACAAATGCTCCCTGCTGCCGGGCAGGCAAGGCCTTTTTTACCTCGATGATATGCCTGACGGTCTCCTTCTCCATAGCGCCCTGATAATGGGCAATCTCGTCAATCAATGCATCAGCCGCTTGAAGATCCACGTCTGACTTCAGAATCTCCTGGCTCAAGCGCAATCTCCTGACATCCATTTCCCGGCACAATAACTCACAGGTATGATTGAACCTGCTATCGAGGATTTCTAACTTCTGCCTCTGGTCAGAAGGAAGTGAAAAAGGAGGAGGCATGTTACCTCCATCGAACGAGGTGGGAGCCACCTGAGCTTTTTTTTGATAATAGGCCCGGGTGGCGAGGAAGGAAATAAGAACTACCAAGATGAAAGATATTCCTATGAACCATTTCTTCATTGTGGGTCTCACGACTTAAGAGGAGATGTCAGGTTTATGTATGCCTGGGTTAGAGACTGGGGATGAACGCTCTGAAAATTATCGAGCGCAATCCCCTGTGCCACATTCCTGCTCCGGGTTAAGGCAACACCCCCTTGCCTCTCAGGGGAGGTGAGAGAGCCGAAGCCCACACCAACCACCATACCGAGGAGGAGTACGATGGTAAGCCGCATAAAGGCTGGCACAGAGGTGAAAGACCAACGAGCCCTCTGTAAGGAGTGGTATCCTTTTCTCCCGCTCCCTGCCTTCTCGAAGAGCTGCAAAAGAAAATCCTCTGAAGGCTCTATCCCCTTATCCACCTTGAGGAGCGAGCAGGTTTCCTGAAGCGCCCTCAGTTCCCGGCCACAGTTAGAGCAGGAGGTTACATGATTGGCTACCCTTTCCCACTCCCCTTGCTTCAACTCCCCGTCCAGATACGCTGAAAGTCTTTTCCTGATCTCACGACATTCCATAAACACTCCCTTCTACTTTAATTAAACACTCCAACTCTCAAAAACCCCCTCGGCAAAACTCACTTTTTTTGAATATAAGAGGCAAGCTCTTTTTTAAGCTGGTTTTTCCCCCTGTGTATCAATCGCTCTGCTGCCTTAGGGGAACAGCCAAGGATTTCAGAGATCTCCTGATAGGAAAGCTCTTGATATTGGGAGAGAATGATGGCTAATCGCTGTCTTTTTGGCAAAGAACGGATCGCCTTTCTTACCGCCTTTTTTACCTCTTCTTTTTCCATGGAGGTCAAGGGGGTATCAGGTGAGGTATCAGTTCTTCCCGCTCGTTCAAATTCCCCCTTTTCACCTGAGAAGAACCGGTTAAGGACAGCCTTTGCTCTTCTTACCTGATTGAGGGAAAGATTGAGGGTTATCTTGTAAAGATAGGTGGAGAATTTTGTTTCAGGCCGGTAGCCCTTCGCCGCACGATAAACCCGTAAGAATACCTCCTGGGCTATATCCTCAGCTTCCTGGCGGTCCCTGGTGATCCGGAAGGCGATATTGATCACACCCCGCTGGTGCCTTAAGACAAGATCCCGGAAGCAGTTGGCCTCG
>JAPLJA010000086.1 GCA_026388815.1 Pseudomonadota bacterium | reverse complement strand
GTTGTGGTAGGGCAGGGCGCCCATACTGATATCATCATGGCGAGTGTGCTTGCGTATATCAATGCCCTGAACCGTCTCGATTACATCAAGAAGAACCCCATCAAGAAGGTTACTGACATGGGGAATACCTGAGAATTTCTGACAATAGGACTCTTCGATGCTCAAGAACATTTTTTCGACAATTCGCGGTCGTTACGGAATGAAAACCTACCGCGAAACGCGGCCTTCGGTCTATAAAACGTTTGGCCCGTCATCGGGAAGGCTTTTTACGGAATGACCATTACAGAGAAGATTCTCGCTGAGCATGCGGGATTGAAAACGGTAGCACCCGGTGACTTGTTAGAGGTCAGGGTTGATTTGGTTCTTGCCAACGACATTACGGCACCGTTATCGATCAAAGAATTCAGGAAGGCAGGAGCGCAGAAAGTGTTTGACCGGGATAAGGTTGTCCTGGTCCCCGATCACTTCGTCCCGAATAAAGACGTGGCTTCGGCTGAGCAGTGCCGGATGGTACGGGATTTTGCACGGGAGCAGAACCTGTCCCATTACTTTGAAGTGGGTGAAATGGGGATTGAACATGCACTCCTCCCGGAGCAGGGCCTGGTTTTACCCGGCGACCTCGTCGTAGGGGCAGACAGCCATACCTGTACCTATGGCGCTCTGGGGGCCTTTGCAACAGGAGTGGGCTCAACGGATGCTGCTGCAGCCATGATCAGCGGCATGGCCTGGTTCAAGGTACCAGAGACGATCAAATTTGTTTACCGGGGCAAACTCCGGAAATGGGCAGGGGGAAAAGACCTCATCCTCTATACCATCAAAGATATCAAGGTTGATGGCGCCAGCTATAAGGCGATGGAGTTTTCCGGTGAGGCAATTGCAAACCTTTCCATGGATGACCGGTTTTCCATGTGTAACATGGCAATTGAGGCAGGCGGGAAGAACGGTATCATCGCACCGGACAGAGTTACAGAGGAATACGTGAGAGGCAGGGCGAAGAGGCCATATCAGTGCTATACCACTGATAAAGATGCACGCTATTGTGAGGTCCGGGAATATGATGTGAGCAGGATAGAGCCGCAGGTAGCATTTCCCTTTCTTCCGGAAAATTGCAAAGGGATAAGTGAGGTCGGGAATATACTTATTGATCAGGCAGTGATCGGGTCCTGCACGAATGGACGGATTGGAGATTTGCGGATTGCCGCATCAGTGCTGAAAGGGAGAAAGGTCGCTCCTTATGTGAGGCTCATCATCATCCCTGCAACCCAGGAGATCTACCGGCAGGCAATGAAGGAAGGACTGTTTGATATCTTCCTCGATGCCAAGGCAGTAATAAGCACCCCCACCTGCGGGCCGTGCCTGGGCGGGTACATGGGGATACTTGCGAAGGGCGAGAGGGCAATTGCTACAACCAACCGTAACTTTATCGGGAGGATGGGACACAAGGAGAGCGAGGTTTATCTCTCCAATCCGGCAGTTGCTGCTGCCTCAGCGGTGTTGGGAAAGATTGCGGGCCCAGAGGAGTTAGGGCTGTGAAGCTTACCGGAAAGGCATTTACCTTCGGAAATGATATTGATACGGATGTGATTATTCCTGCCATCTATCTCAATACCTCTGATCCGGAAGAACTGGCGCAGCACTGCATGGAAGGCGTAGATCAACATTTCCCCACCAGGGTGAAACAGGGTGATCTGATCGTGGCAGGGAAGAACTTTGGCTGCGGCTCTTCCCGTGAGCATGCACCGGTCGCTATCAGAGCCGCGGGAGTGTCCTGCGTAATTGCCAGAAGCTTTGCCCGGATCTTCTACCGGAATGCCTTTAACATCGGTCTCCCGATTGTAGAAGCGCCTGAAGCGGTGGATGGAATACACGATGGGGACGCGATAGAGGTGGATATAACAGGCGGGACAATAAAAAACCTGACAAAAGGAGCTGTGTTCACTTTCAAACCGATCCCGTCGTTCATGCAGGAGTTGTTAGCCCAGGGAGGTTTGATCAACTACATCATGAAGAAGAAAGGAAACAGGAGATAGGAGATGTACAAGATTGCTGTAATACCCGGTGACGGAACCGGTCCGGAAGTCATAGCTCAGGGATTGAAGGTACTGGAAGCAGTAGCTGAGAAGGAGAAGTTTACCTATCGCATTACCTATTATGATTTTGGGGGAGAGAGATACCTGAAGACAGGAGAGCTTCTCCCGGATTCTGGGATTGATGAACTCAGAAAGATGCATGCCATCTACCTCGGTGCGATCGGTCATCCGGATGTTAAACCAGGGATCCTGGAAAAGGGAATCCTCTTAAGACTCCGTTTTGAACTCGATCAGTACATCAACCTGAGGCCGGTGAAACTCTACCCGGGAGTGGACTGCCCGCTCAAGAACAAAGGGCCGGAGGAGATCGACTTTGTCGTCATAAGGGAAAATACTGAAGGACTCTACTTGGGTGCGGGCGGCTTCCTCAAGAAGGGGACGCCGGACGAGGTGGCAATTCAGGAATCAATCAATACGAGGAAAGGGGTGGAACGGTGCATCAGGTACGCCTTTGATTTCTGCCAGAAGAGGGGAAAAAAGAAAAAGCTCACCCTCTGCGGAAAAACCAATGTCCTGACCTATGCCCATGACCTCTGGCAGAGGGTATTTGATGAGGTCTCGAAGGAATACCCTGATATCAAGACTGATTATGCCAATGTGGACGCTATCTGCATGTGGATGGTGAAAAACCCGGAATGGTTTGATGTGATCGTGACTGACAACATGTTCGGGGATATCATCACCGACCTTGGAGCGATGATCCAGGGCGGCATGGGGATTGCCGCTGGCGGGAATATCAATCCCCGCGGCACATCCATGTTTGAGCCGATTGGCGGTTCAACCCCCAAGTATACGAAAAAGAATATTATCAATCCTCTCGCAGCGATTTCTGCTCTCCAGATGATGCTCGAACACATAGGTGAACTCAGTTCAGCAAGGATCATCGAGCAGGCTATCATGAAGGTCATTGTAGATGATCTTGAAAGCATGTCTGCCGGCGAGATGGGACATACGACCTCTGAGGTTGGGGACTTGGTGGTTAAGTATATAAAGGAAACATGAAAAAACTCAGAAAATAGGCCCCTTTGTGCTCAACATATTTTCGACAATTCTAAAACTCGCTTCACTGCAAATTCGAAACTCGCTCTTCGAGCTCAGACAGCCGAATTTGCAGCCGTTACGCTTCGTTAAGAATTGTTACCGAAAAAATCTTGGTACGCACTCAGAAACCTATTTTCGAGTTTTATTAAAATATGATTTTATTGGAAAGGAACCAGACAGCGTATGAAACAAGTTAACGTTGCAGTAGCCGGTGCAACCGGCGCAGTTGGAGCTGAGATGATCAGAACCCTCGAGCGGAGAAATTTCCCGGTGAAAAATATCAGGCTTCTTGCCTCGGAGAGATCGGTAGGGAAGAAACTGAAGTTTCGCGGAGCAGATGTTGCCGTGGAAAAGATGACGAAAGATTCCTTCAAGGGAATTAACATTGCACTCTTTTCAGCCGGGGCATCACGGAGCCTCGAGTTCTGTCCCGCAGCAGCACAAGCCGGTGCAGTCGTAGTTGATAACAGCAGCGCCTTCCGCATGGAACCTGATATACCCCTGGTAGTGCCTGAGGTTAATCCCCATGCCATTGCCCAGTACAGGAAACGGGGGATCATCGCCAATCCCAACTGTTCTACCATCCAGATGGTGGTGGTGTTGAAGCCCATCCACGATGCGGCGAAGATCAGGAGGATCGTGGTTTCCAGCAGGTCAAGGCGATTGTGAACAATCAGCCCATTACCCGATCAGTCTATCCTCACCAGATTGCCTTCAACTGTCTGCCTCACATTGATGTCTTTCTTGAGAACGGCTACACCAAGGAAGAGATGAAGATGGTACATGAGACCAGGAAGATCATGGAGGACGATTCAATCAGGGTGACTGCAACTGCGGTTCGGGTGCCGGTGATCTATGGCCACTCCGAGTCAGTGAATATTGAGACTGAGAAGAAAATAACCGTTAAAGAGGTAAAGGCACTGCTATCGAAAGCGCCCGGTGTGGTAGTAGTGGATGATACTTTTGTCGGCAGGATCAGGGAGGACGAATCCATTGAGAAGGGGCTCAATATGTGGATTGTCTCGGACAACATCCGCAAAGGTGCTGCCCTGAATGCCGTCCAGATCGCGGAGGTTGTGCTGGAGAAATATTTATAATTACCGCAAGAGCGACCCAGGAAAGATTACCGGAAGACCGGCCAAACGTTTTTTGTAGGGGCAGACCTATGTGTCTGCCCTCCTTTAGGTAACCGCAGAGGGTTACCCCTCCCCATATCCCCCCTCATTTTTATATTGACTTTCCCTTGAACACTTCATATTAAATAAGCTCATATTTGTGTAATTTATTGTTCCCCATGTCCATAAAAAGATTGCTTTAGACATTGTTGTTTTCAATGATGTTCATGCACGCTGTTGCGAGAGTTCCAACAGGTATAAGCTGATGTTCAGGTTCTTCAAGCGGGGTGTGTTCTATGACAAAGAAATATGATGTTGTTATCGTTGGTGCCGGGCCGGCTGGGTTGATGGCTGCGAGGACAGCAGGTGAGAATGGGTTGAGCGTTGCATTGGTGGACAGGAAAACAGACATCCCGAAGGTCCGCCGGGCTGATGGCGGTGCTATCGGTGTCAATGAATACTTGTTCGAACACATGGTCACATTTAACGAGAAAGCCAAACTGCTCTGCTTCCCTTCAGATGGGTTTACTGTACCCTATAGTGGCCCTTACTCCAATATCTACGGGTTTCAGGTCTACAGTCCCGGAAAGAAACGCATTCTGTTCGGAGACTGGGAGGCAGCGAAAAAGAGGGGCGACGAGGTGAGGGTCGGCGTATCCATCAGCAAGGATCAGCTTCTCAGGGGTTTGCTGGATGAATGTAAGAAGTATGAGGTGGAGATCTATCCGGGCATCAATATAAGCGATATCAAGAAATCGGGCAGAAAGGTTCAGGTGAGCGGAGACGGAAAAACCTTTGAAGGGACTTTTGTCATCGCTGCTGACGGGGTCAACTCCCGCATCGCTCGCCTCCTCGGCTTTAACAAAGAGAGGAAGTTCATGGGTACCTACCGTTACCTCTCGTGGATGATGGAGGGCGAAATTCCTGTTGACCCCGGGTGTTTCAACTTCGTCCTCACCGAGAAGAGCACTTATGCCGTATTAGATACCTACGAGAAGGGGATCTATCATATCGATGCCTTCGACTCCAATACGAAAGTAGACCTCAACGCCTCCCTCGAGGAATTCATGAAAGATAGAACCTATGGCTCCTGGTTTGCCGGGTGCAGGAAGGTTGGTGAGGTCAACTGCGTTTCAAATATCATGTCTCCCCTTAAGGATCCCTTCAAGGACAATATTCTGCTCATCGGGGATGCTGCCTGGACTATGGAGTTCAGCAATATGGCTGCCCTTTTATGCGGCTGGAAAGCAGGGAACGCAATTGCCCTTGCCTTTGTTGATAAGAAGCTCAACAGGAGAGGTATTTCGAGCTACTTGCATTGGTGGAAAAAAGAATTCTATAATCCCTATGGCTCATATGAGTTCGGCCCGGCAGGTGGCGGGGGCGGTATCCTGCAATCCTTGCTCTCAGGAGAAGAGATTGACTACCTGGTCTCCCTGATTCAAGAGCCATTTCCTGCCACCATGAATTTCTTCACTCTCTTCAACACGATTGGACGGGCCTATGCAGAGCTGTTCCCGAGAATTCAGGAGGAGCGGCCTGAAGTAATGGATAAACTGTTTGCAATGAGGGAGAAACTGGAAGAGATAGGCGAGGATATCAGGAAGGCAGGGTTTCCGAACAGGTGAAACAGGGGCAAGGGTCAAGTAGCAAGGGGCAAGGGTCAAGTAGCAAGGAAAATCCTTGACCCTATGACCCTTTAAACAGGAGGCACTATCATGTCAGTCAAATTAATCAAAGGGAATGAGCTTCAGTTCGGCGGTTACGGTTTTGATCACATCAATATCCCCGCGGGAAGGCCTGCATACTGGGACACGATTAAAGTAGCAAAGATTGTGGATTCAACAACTTTTGCTGAAGTCAGGTTTGGGATCACTTTAGAAAAATCACCACCGGGGCCGCCGGTCAAGCACCGCTTTGATTATGATGAAGTGGGGTATATACTGTCCGGTGGTCCACTCAGGGTGGAGTGTGAAGGAAAAACCTACGAGGCATATCCGGGAGATTTTATCATCTTCCCGAAAGGGACAGAGATCATCGGACAGGCAGTCAATGAGTTTACCTATATAACTGTCCATTATCCGCCGCTTGATCTGCTCATTAAGGAGCGAGAGAAGAAGTATGGGGTAAAAAAATGACAGGTGTAAGGTAAAAGGTCAAAGGTAGAGGAAGGGAGAAGACCTACCCGCAGGGCGGGCCTTCGGTCTATAAAACGTTTGGCCCGTCCTCGGGGAAGTTTTCTGGACAGCTAAGCGAGGGACTTCGGTCTTAAAAAGAGGGCGCCATCAGAAAGGAGATGTACATGGAGATCAAAGAGCGGGAAATCATCGATAAGCATCGAGAGAGGGCAAAGGGCAGCTTCAGTTCACTCCAGAAGTTTGTCGTTGATCAGAAGTCCTGTAACTACTGCGGCTGTTGTGTAAGTGCGTGCCCAACAGATGTACTTGCCATGGGAGACGAAAGTCCTCAATTGATTGGGGAGTGCAACGAATGCGGCATCTGTTACCTGGCGTGTCCCAGGACGTTTCTTCCCATGACCCAGATTCAGGAATGGCTGTTCAAGACGGATGTTATCCCGCCTCTCGGTTCATATATCCGGGCAGCGCTGGCAAGCTCCACGAGCAGGAAGATACTGGACCGGGCACCTGACGGGGGTATCACCACAACGGTTTTTACGTATCTCCTTCAAAATAAACTTGTTGATGCAGTCATCACCACAGGAAAACAGCACGACGGTGCCTGGTGCTATCATCCAAGGCCGATGATCGTCACTGACCCGGCAGACCTCCTGGAAGCCATGGACAGGAAATACGATCCTAACCCACTGTTGAGTGTTCTGAAAGAGGCCGCCCGGTTCAAGAAAGTTGCCTTTGCAGGATTGCCCTGTCATGTGCTGGGGTTAAGCAAGCTCCGGTACGCAGCCCATGCGTATGAAGAGATTCTTCCAGCTCTTTACAAAACCGCCCGGAAGCTTACGAGTAATATCGATTTTGTTGTGGGAATTGGATGCATGTGCCGGATGGGAAAAGGAACATGGGATGTGATGCTCAGGGAGCAGGGGGTAAAGAGCGAAAAAGAGGTGAAACGGCACTATGAGGAGAGGATCACCGGAGATTATGTCTTCTTTTTAGAGGGCGGGGGAGAGGCGCGGGTAGGCCACAGGAGGATCATTAATAACCCTCATCCCATGTGCTTTCTCTGCAGCGATTATGATGGCTATTTTTCTGACACCACGGTTGACCGCTCAGAATATCAGGAGTACAGCACTGTCCTCATCAGAAATAAGAAGGGGGAGAATATCTTCAACCAATGTCTTGAGAAAGGATTGGTGACTACCCGTGACCTGCCGGACGAAGGAAGAGATTTCTTAGAGTCGATGACCCCGGTTTTGCAATCGCTCGTTGATTTTGATGCCTATGGTTACGAACAATATCTTAAGGTAGGGTCATTTCTCACTGAGTCAACCATCAGGGATATGATGGGCCACTTTGAGAACAGGCGTCTGAGAGGGATCCCTGAAAATATTTTCCTGGAGCTTCTCAAGAAGTATCCACAGTTTGAGTTTGCCAAGAAGAAGAGAAAAGAACTCGGGTATGAAAATCCAGATATCTATTAACGTATTACAAGGAGGGGGGAAATGAAATCAAAAGGAGGATCAATCTCAGTAATATCTTTATTAGTCATGATAATGCTTAGCCTTATGTCAGAGATAGTCATGGCTGAATACCACATCCCTGCAACGATTGACACCGTTCTTGGATTGGATGGGAGTGTGTGGGAACAGGTATGTATTCCCGGTTTTGGTGACGAAGAGAATTTTTCGGTCATAGGAATGGCAGAGTATCAGGGGCGCCTCTATGTTATGACCAGAAATGATGTGAAAGGCGCAGAGGTATGGCGGACTGCGGAAACTTCCTGGGAACAGGTCCTCTTTCCTGGCGGAGAGACCAATGGTGTGTACGGCAATACCTGGATGAACAACCATATGGGAGCCATGATAGTCTTTCAGGACAAACTCTATTTTGGTTTTTCGTCCGGAGTACAGGGCAATTACCTGAGATCATCAGGGGGCGAAATCTGGAGATACGATGGTACGAACTGGGAGCCGATTATCTCTGACAGGAAAGACACTGAAGAAGCGGGAACCATTACAGAAATTTCAGGGTGTGGAGCGAATGATGGTGACCTTACTGCCCAGATGACTGATAGTACAAAGAACTGGACCCCGGATCAATGGGCCGGGGGAGTGCTGCAAATCACCTCCGGCGAAGGAAAGTTCAGAAGGTTCGATATTAAAGGCAATACGGCAGATACCTTAACGGTCCAGCAGAATGAAGTCGCCGGGGAGCAGGGAACTGAGTATACCATCTGCGACGCGAAACATTACAAAAATCCCTTTCCTCCTTACGAGTATGACCTTGGAAAAGTCCAGGTCGGAGATACCTATGAGATTGGAACCGGTTACGATGAAAATGGGTTCGGTGACTACTGGAACAAGACCCTTCCCAAGATGACCGTATTTGAAAACAAGCTCTATGTTAGTACCTGTCTCAACTACGATTACGGCGGACAGGTGTGGTACACCGAAGACGGTGATAACTGGACGGTGACACAGCCGCCCCGGAGTCTTGGTCTTTTTCACACCGATCCTAACTATCCGGATTCCCAAAAGCCTGTGAGCCGTGGTATTCCTGGCCTCGGGTCGTGTGATGTGTCCGGCCTGGATGTGCTCTATGCGGGGAGCCTCGGCTCCGATGGAAACCTGGGCGCCTGTGCCCGTTTTGCAAAGCTTACTGAAGATGGTTGGGAACTCATTGTGGATTCAAGTGTTGATGACAACGATACCGGCACAAATGAAAACGGTTTCGGCGGTGGCATGGAATGCACCATGTACAACGGAAATTTCAATGTCTGGAGCATCTCGTGCTTCAAGAATGTGCTCTACGTCGGCTTTCAATCGCTGGGCGGAGCGCGGGTGCTGTACTCCCTCAACGGGAGCTCTGAAGATGGAAGCTGGTTCTACAGCGTGGGCGGGGATTCCGGCATGCCCAACGGTTTTGATGGCGTCATCAATGAAAGCGTATCAGCCAACCAGGGGGAAACGATCTATCAAAATATTGCCGTCAATCTTTTCCCCTTTAAAAACTACCTGTATGCAGGATTGATCTGCCAGTATCTCCCTGAGTTCGGGGCAACCGAAGAGTATCTCACCGGTTCCCAGATCTGGAAAACTGCTGACGGGACGACGTGGCAGCAGGTTACCAGTGATGGATTTGGTGATATTGATGTTCTGTCGTTTGAAGCATTTGAGCTGTTCAATGGAATGCTCTATGTTTCAGCCAGTAAGGCTGCCAACACCGTGGGCACCGGCCTTGGTGGTGCCCAGATTTTAAGGTTGGTGCCCGGAGCGAGTGTTACCGTCACCAAGGCGCAGATTACCTACAACCTGGAGAAGGCAGACAAGGATCAGATTATGATCAAGGGGAGCTTTACTCCGGCAACGACAATTGATCCCTCAAACGAGGTTATCGTAGTAACTGTTGTTTCTGCCACATCAGGTCCTCTCTTCTCAGACACCATCTCTGAGGGTTGTTTTATAAAGAAGGACAAGGATGAGAAGTGGACGTATAAGAGTGAGAAGCAGAAGTGTGACACAAAGATTGATTCAATGACCGTTGATCTCGGCAAGTCCACCTTTGAACTCAAGGCAAGCAAAGAGACCTTGCCCAGGTTACCGGCAACAATGGGTGATACGGAGAATATCACCATAGATATCAGGGTTGGGAATGACCGGGGGCTGGCCACCAATCCCTTCAGGGTGAAGAAGGATAAGAAGACGGGGATACCGGTAAAAT
>JAPLJA010000237.1 GCA_026388815.1 Pseudomonadota bacterium | reverse complement strand
AAAGATGAATGGCTTCATTTTTGGATTCCAGCGCCTCGTCTGGTGTCCGAAGTGGACACCCGCTTCTAATAACTGTTTCATGCTGATCACTGACAAACTGTACCTCCTTTTGTTGGTTGTTCCACCACCTCTCTCAATTTGACCCTGAAATCCGCCTGCGGCGGACACCACAGGGTAATCAAGAGGTGTGTGTGATTAAATTGGATTTTGTTAACACATGCTTCTGTTTTTTGCAAGAAATAATTTCAGCTCCGGTAAGAGGAATTAATCGCTACATATTCAGGAGTTAGGTCGATGGTAGAAGCCTGGAAGCATCCCTTCCCTTTGTTCAGGGTTATAACGATGGTAAATTCTTTCTGTTTTAACACTCCCTGAGCCTTCTCTTCTGAACCACAGGCTATACCGTGCTTCACCACCTTTACCCCTCCGTATGAGATATCCACTTTCCCCGGGTCAATCGCCACACCGCACCTGCCCAGCACAGCCATAATTCTTCCCCAGTTGACCTCCTCACCAAAGAGGGCAGTCTTCACAAGAGGGGAATTGGCGACAGCGAAAGCGGCTTTTCTTGCCTCATTGACTGACCTTGCTTTTTCCACTCTGATTTCCACCAGTTTCGTCGCCCCTTCGCCATCTCTTACTACCATCCGGGCAAGCTCGAAGAGAAGGCTGAACAAACTATCCCTGAACCTGTTGATCTCCTTTGATTTTCTAGTAAGAATCCGGTTGCCTGCCTTTCCATTGGCAAGCATCAAGACCATATCATTGGTACTCGTCTCACCATCAACCGTTATCCGGTTAAAGGACTGGTCAACGCCCTCTTTTAGCAGGTTTCTCAAGGTGGCAGGATGAACAGAAGCAGTGCTCATGATGAAAGCAAGCATCGTCGCCATATTGGGCATGATCATCCCTGCACCCTTAGCCACCCCCCAGATTTCAACCTGTTTGTTTCCTATTTTCACCTCTTTCATCACAATTTTAGGGAAGGTGTCAGTCGTAAGGAGCGATTGTGCAAATTCTTCAATTTTATAAGGAGAAATGCCACCTATTAATGTGGGGATATTCCCCTGTATCCTCTCTACCGGAAGGTGAACGCCGATAACGCCGGTGGAAGAGACCAGAATCATCTCTTCTTTTATTTTCATCCTCCGGGCGAGGGTAGTGCTCAACTGACAGGCTGCCTTCATGCCCTTATCACCGGTACAGGCATTGGCATTCCCGCTGTTCACCAGGATAGCCTGAGCAGTCCCACTCCTTATTCTCTTCTGAGTGATCAAAACCGGAGCTGCTTTCACCCGGTTGGTTGTAAACACACCCACTGCTATAGCCGGCACTTCAGAATAGATGAGGCCAAGATCTCTCGCTCCGTTTTTCTTGATACCGGAGGCAATCCCGTTGAATTTAAAACCGTTAAGCATTTTCGTCTTCTGTAATCTGCTTCCTGCTCCGCAATTCATCTTTTTCCATCCTTGAATGGATACGATTCAATGGGCGAACATACAGGTTCGCCCCTACATAAGACCGAAGGTCCACCGAAGGGCGGTAGGTTTTTCATTCCGCATTCCGAACTCCGCATTCCGCATTAATTTTACCTTCCGCAGCACTTCTTATATTTCTTCCCGCTCCCACACGGGCACGGTTCATTCCTTCCCACCTTTTTTCCTTCCCTTACAACAGTCTGAGGCTTCGATGGCTCTGCCTCCTCACCCCGACTCAGGATAAACTGCTGGGGGCGAAAGGCAGGTGTCGGCACCATCATCTCTTCCCTCGCAAGTTGGACCATATAGAGTTTCTCAACGGTCTCCTTTTTCATGTTCTCGACCAATTCGAGGAACATATCGTACCCTTCTTTTTTGTACTCCTGAAGGGGATCCCTCTGACCATATCCCCTGAGACCTATGCCCTCTTTCAGGTGGTCCATGCCCAAAAGATGTTCTTTCCAGAGGTTGTCAATCACCTGGAGGTAGACCATCTTCTCGATCTGCCGTAAGGTTTCTTCTCCAAATTCAACTTCTTTCCTCTGGTAGATTTCCCGGGCCCTGGTGAGGAGCATCTCTTTCAGACTATCCCGGGTCAGGCTCTCCAGGTCCTGTGCATTCAGCTGCAGCGGGAAAGAGAACTGTTTGAATACGGCGTTCTTCAACCCTGTGATATCCCAGTCTTCGGGATGGCTCTTCTCTTCCGCATAGGAAGAGACGATGGTATCCACCATCTCCTCAACGATTTCCTCGATCCCCTCCTTGAGATTTCCTCCCTGTAAGACCTTGCTCCTCTGTTCGTAGATCACCTCCCGCTGCTTGTTCATCACATCATCGTACTCGAGGAGGTGCTTGCGGATATCAAAGTTGTGGCCTTCAACCTTCTTCTGGGCATTCTCGATTGCCCGGGTGATGAGATTGTGCTCGATCGGCTCATCTTCCTGAATTCCCAGCTTGTCCATGACCGAAGAGATTCTTTCTGATCCAAAGATCCGGAGCAGGTCATCCTCCAGCGAAAGGAAAAAGCGCGAAGAGCCGGGATCACCCTGTCTGCCGCTCCTGCCCCTCAACTGACGGTCGATTCTGCGAGCTTCATGCCGTTCGGTACCAACGATGTGCAGGCCGCAGGGCACTTTCTTGAAGCACTCCGCCATCTTCATGCCTCTCTTTTCACTGTCCGGGCAGAAAGAACATTCAAACTCGCAGACAACACAGCACTGCTCCTTACATTTAACCACACCTGGACCCAGTTTGATGTCTGTTCCCCTCCCTGCCATGTTGGTGGCGATAGTCACCGCACCAGCCTGACCTGCATTGGCGACGATCTCTGCTTCCTCCTTATGACGCTTTGCATTCAAGACATAGTGCTTGATCTTCTTGGGGAGCATCCTGCTGATCAGCTCGGATACTTCAACCGAAACTGTACCGACCAATACCGGTCTCCCCATAGCATGCATCTCTTCGATCTCCCTGATCACAGCCCGGTACTTTTCTCTCCGTGTCTTGTAGATTACATCTGAATAGTCAACTCTCCTTACCGGCTTGTTGGTGGGCATCACCATCACATCAAGCTTATAGATCTTGTAACCTCCTCTTTTGCCTCTAATGCCTGGTGCAACCCGTCACTGTATCGCCTTCCGGGGAGAAGCCTCCCTGTGAATTCATCCACGATCAGGACCTGGCCTTCATTCACTACATAATCCACATCCTTCTCAAAGAGGGAGTAAGCCCTGAGCAGCTGGGAGATATTCTGCAGCTTCTCGCCCTTCTCGCTGAACTCCTTCTCCAGCTTCCTGAGCTTCCTCTGTTTCTCTTCCTCAGGCATTTCCGGGTCGCTGTCTGCCATGCTCAAATCAGGAAGGACAAAAAGATTGGGGTCGTGGGGAGACAAAGCCTGCCTTCCCTTTTCTGTCAGGTCAACAACATGGGATCTCTCGTCGATAACAAAGATAAGCTCCTCATCCAGCTCCCCCATTTTCCTATCTCGGATACAGTCAAGTTCAACGGTCTCCACCAGCTTTTTAAATTTGCCCTCCTTGAGCATCTTGAGGAGCTTCTTGTTCTTGGGAGATCCCCGCTTAGCCTGGAGGAGCTTCCGCCCGGCTTCATAATCTTTTCCCTCTTCGAAGAGTGCTTCTGCCTCTGAGAGGACACGGTTAACCAGCGTGGTCTGGCTCTGGACCACTCTCTGCACAGGTATCTTAAATTCACCATACCGGTGAGACGAGTGCTCTACCGGACCGGATATGATGAGCGGTGTTCTCGCTTCATCGATCAGGATGCTGTCAACTTCATCGACGATTACATAGTTGTGGCTTCTCTGGACCTGATCCTCATTCCTGATCGCCATGTTGTCCCGCAAGTAATCAAAACCGAACTCGGTGTTGGTGCCGTAGGTAATATCAGTTTCGTAAGCTCTTTTCCGGGCAACAGGATCCAGATCATGGTGGAGGACATCCACGGTAAGGCCGAGGGTTTCATAAATCTTTCCCATCCACTCCCGGTCCCGTTTTGCCAGATAGTCATTCACCGTTACGATGTGTACGCCCTCCCCGGTCAGGGCATTGAGATAGGCAGGGAGCGTAGCCACCAGGGTTTTTCCTTCCCCCGTTGCCATTTCAGCGATCTTCCCCTCGTGGAGGACAATCCCTCCAATGAGCTGGCAATCAAAATGCCGCATCTCGACAGTCCTGCGGGCAACCTCTCTCACCACCGCAAAGGCCTCCGGAATGAGGTTATCAAGTTCCTCTCCCCGCTCCAGCCGCTGTCTGAACTCAGGGGTCTTGGCAGCAAGCTCTTCGAGAGTCATCTTCTCCATCTCCGGTTCAAGGCGGTTAATCTGCTCCACTACAGGAGCAAGCTGCTTGAGTTCCCGCTCATTACTCGTGCCAAATACCTTTTTTACAATATCCAGGATCAAGAGAACCTACCTCCCTGATTCATTCACCGCTCACATCCATGGGGGCAAGGAGAAGTGAAGGCGAGCCGATGTTCCCCAAGAAACGTATGTCACTGCCAACCTGCTTCACCTTTTTGAACAGGTCAATGAGATTTCCTGATAAGGCCATGCCCTTCAAAGGAAAAGACTTACTTCCTCCTTCTATCCAGAATCCTGCCATACCTACAGAAAAGTCACCTGATATCGGATCAGCGGTATGGATTCCCATGATATCTGTCACCAGGATGCCTTGACCGAGCGCAAGGATAAGGTCGTCTACCGTGGCTTCACCCTTTCTGATGAAGAGGTTTGATACCCCGACACTGGGCGGCACACGGAAACTTCCCCTGGCACTGTTACCGGTGCTTGCAACCCCATCCTTCCGGGCACAGTAGGTATCATAGAGGAAACCCTTTAATACCCCCTCCTGTATGAGAGAGGTGCTCTGCCGTAACACCCCTTCGCCGTCAAAACAGGACGTAGCTGCCCCGTCAGGGTAACGGCCATCATCAACAATATTCAGTACCGGCGAGAAGATTTCCTTTCCCACTTTACCGTATAAGAGCGACTTTCCCTTTTGAACTGACTCAGCGAGAAAGGATGGAGAGAAAGCTTCCAGAAACTGGGCGGCTGAAAAGTTATCCAGAATGACAGGGCATTTCACTGATTTTATCCTCTGAGCCCCCAGTATCTCCAGAGCCCTGCTGGCAGCCCCGGTTCCTATCTTGTCAACAGTGAGCCGATCAAAGAAGTAACTGAAGTCATAGTCCCAACCGGACTGGGAATCCCTACCATCTTCAGCAACTGCCATGATGCTTGCATTGACCAGGGTCTTTTCCTGAGAAAAGTCCACCCCCTCTGAATTCACAACCGTTACGGTAAAACTGGTCTCTCCATAGGAGCACTTCCTCACCTTCTTGATTCTCTGGTCAACGGAGAGTGCTGATCTCTCCAGGTGCATAGCCTTTTCAATCTTCTCTTCTTTCGGCACTTGAGACAGATGTGGGTCAAACACGGAAAGGAGCGGCAGGGTTGCCCCAGCGTGTTCAGGAAAACCATAAAACTCGTCCCGCGCGGAGTTAGATGAACCGTTCACTGCGTCCTCCACCACTTTCGCAGCACTCTCTTTACTGAAACGGGTAGAGTAGGAAAAGCCCATTCTCTGGTCCTTAATCACCCGGAGGGAAAAGGCATGTTCTTGAGCAAGATGATAGGAGTCTACTTCCTGGTTCTTTACCTCAATTGAAAGCGATCGGGAATCCAGGATATATATTTCGAATTTCGCAATCCCTCTCCCTGCCAGGCCATCTTTCATGTCTTTACAGAGTGTCTCACGATCCATAGTGTGTCCTCAGCGCTCTCACCGTGCTCATCAAGGAGTGCAGCTTTTCAGCATCCTTCCTCCCGATCGAACTTTCAACTCCACTGCTCAAATCTATTCCGTAAGGTCTTACTTCTTCAATTGCCTGTTTCACATTATGCGGTGTAATACCGCCTGCAAGAAACACCTTCCCGTGTATCTGCCGCACCAGCTCCCTCCCGATTCCCCAGTCAAACACCTTTCCGGTACCGCCTCTCATGCCCGTGCGGTCAAACGTGTCCAGCACCAGTGCATCAACTCCTGTCTCAACGTAAGAGTTCACCTTTCGTAATGCGCTGTCAAGATCAACTTCGCCCTGACCCCTTACGGGAAAATGGAGGGACTTCCAGATCACGCATCCCGTCTCTCTCTTTAGCTCATTGACCAAAGCCGGGGCCTCTTTCCCGATAAGCTGGAGGGCGCAGGGCTGAAGTCTGTCCAGGATCTCCTTGGCCTGCCCTTTATCCATCTGGGAGATAAGGGCAACCACCGGCAGCTTCGAACTGCTCAAGATCGAGCACGCCCGCTGAAGAGTGATGCTCCGGGGAGAGCCGGGGAAATCGATAATCACCCCGATATAGTCCGCACCGGCATCAGCTACCATGCACGCATCCTCTTCGTTCGTGATACCGCAGATCTTAACCGGCAAGAGCATTGCTCTCTCTCTCCAATTGTGCTATTGCCTCCATGACCCTCCTGCTGATTTCCATGTAAACATCCCGGGAATGTCCCTTTGAGAAACAATTCGTAAACTCCATCGGTTTACCAAAGTACACCGTACACGGCCTCAGTTTTATAGACTTTGCACCCTTGGACCATATTGCATAAGAACCCTTAACATAGACGGGGATTACCGGAACCTTAGCCAGGTATACAATCATACCTGCTCCGATTTTTGGCTCCTGCAGTTTCCCATCAAGGGAACGGGTCCCTTCTGGAAAGATGATCATGAGTTCACGATCCTTCTTAAGAACTGCAAGAATCTCTTTAAACGTTTTCCTGTCCAGCTTATCCCGGTCAACTGGAATACAATAACATAATTTCCTCAAGAAGAGGTCAAGCAAGGGATTACGAAAAAGTTCCTTTTTAGCCAGATAGGTAATCGGTCTCGATGTCCCAATACCTACCAAAGGGGGATCTAAATAGCTTGCATGATTAGAAGCCAGAAGAAAAGTCCCCTTCCGGGGTATATTCTCTCCGCCTACCGCTCGGTAGGAGAAGAGAATCCTTGCCAAACAGTAGAGAATAATTCTGAACAGGTGGTAGGGCATCTATCGATGAAGGCTAATATATTTGACCACGTCATCTGCTATCTTTTTGAGGGCAGCATCGATCTCCGGGGCAGTTGCCTGATCCCTGATCTTGCAGAGGACAACGTTTGTTGCAGCATCGCCTATCACCACCTCAACGCTTACCGTAGTAATCCCGGCATCTTCAAAATCCCCCGGTAAAATCTTTCCGATCCTTTCGATCACTCCGCCCTTGGGCATCACATCCACAATAGCTCCGTCCAGTATCATCTCCCCGTCTCTTGCTACGGTCACACCCGAACTCTGCAGCAGGGCACTTACCTGCTCGGTAAAGAGCCCGGTCATCCTCGGGTCGGCAACCCGACTGAAATTCTTAAAGGGGGCAACTGACACCGTCCGGTACTTTCCGAACCGTGTGTCCGGCTTTAGCCAGACCCAGTCTACATGCTCATCCTCAACCATGCCTGCATAATTCTTGATCACACCCTGGGGCTCTTCCAGGGTGGTATAAAGCTCATCCTTGACTGTGATCTCACTCTCACTTTTGTTTTTCTTCTTCTGCAGCCCCAGTGAGGCACAACCAATAAAACACACTGTGGCAAAAAGAAAAACCATCAGGAGAAATCTTTTTTCTTTTTGTTTCACGTCTCCTCCTTCGTACGTAAAGCCTATAAATAAAAACCCTTCTTTTGAAGCTACTTCAAGGAAGGGTTGAGATCCGGCTTTTTTAAAACCTACTTGTTAAAAATCCTGAAATACGTAACTCCAGACATAGCCTTACTCAGGGGAAGTCCTGCTTTTATAATCTGTGCCGGCCATCTGTTTTAACACTTCAGAGGCACTCTCACTTACATCCTTATCTTCATCGTGCAAGAGTTCCTTCAAGGGTTCGATGGCTTGCTCATCCTGGAGCGTACCCAGTGCCCTGACTGCACTTTCTCTTACCCAGGGGTTGTCGTCATGTAAGGACTTAATCAACGGTTCTACTGCCTTTTTATCTCCGAGTTCAGCCAGGGCATGTGCAGCACCTTCCCTGACCCAGGGGTTTTCGTCATCAAGAGAATCTATCAGTGGTTCCACCGCCTTTTTGTCACCAATTTCTGCCAGTGCATATGCAGCGCTCTCTCTCACTTCACCATCCTGACTCTTTAATGCCCCGATCAACTCCTCACTCATCTTGCCCTTATCCGCCCCTTCCGCTGCACCTTCCGGCAATTTCTTTACAGCCTCCTTGGTTGTTTGAGGAGTCTTAGCTGCCGGGGACACTGCGGATTGCACTGAAGCGGCTTCAGGTGTTACGCTGGCTACGGTGTATCCACCCTTCTCCTGAGGATACACCTTCACCTCAGTGAGTTGAACGACAGGAGAACCCTCCCCCGATGCCTTCTGGCTGTAGTAAAAAACGAAGTTTGCCTTATTACCAATAATCTTGCTCAATGCCTTATCAAGGGAGAGGTTGTCCACACGGACAGAAATCTTTTCATCAAGCGTTCCAAGAACCATAATCTTTAAGCCGGTTTGTTTAATAATCTCATCCAAGATGCTGCGAAGGGGATAGTTAAGTGCATTCACGCTGAGCAAGTCATTCTGGTACGTTACCTCAAGTCCACCCTTAACCCCTTCTTCATCACCTGCCACGTGCTCAACAGCCCAGAGTGGCGTAGTGAGAGTGGGAACGATAAAAAGAAGTAAGAGAAGCAGTACTATTCTCGGCTTCAAAAGTTTTACCCTTCCATAATCTCGTTATTTATTACTATATGTAAATCAAAAACCCTTGTTAGTCAATAAGTTATTTCCACTTTGTTATTTCCACTTGATCACCTTCGCCTTGAGCCTTCCGATCACGTTGATCAGTTTGCTCAAGTCCTCAAACCTCTCCCCTTCCACCAGTTTGATATGGGTGGCATCTGCGGGCACCTGGCCAAAGGTCGGGTCGATAGGAATCCAGAAACCGACATAACTTTCAGCCCAGCTGTGATAGAGGAAGCCATACTCCTCCAGGTACACCAGACCTGAAACCACTCTCGTGGGAATACCTGCAGCCCGGGCAAGGGCAGCATAGAGATAGGCATGGGCCTGGCATTCCCCTTCCTTCTTGTGAAGCACATCCAGGGAAGAGAATGAGTCGGTCATGCTGTCCTTGATTTCTTCAGCTACCCAGTCAGTCAAAATTTTCACTGCTTTGAGAGCCGATTTTTCTCCCTTGAGTACGGCCTGAGATTGAGCAATGATTTCTCTGTTATCAGATTGGACAAAGGCGGAGGGCCTGCGGTATACCTTAACCCCTTCATCATCAATGGGCAGGTTAAGCTGGCTGTCTCCCCTGATATGATGGTCTATGGTGTATATCATCCCTTTTCCTTGTCGAGTCGCTTTCTGCGTCGCATCTGAAATGACAAGATTATCTTCATCGAGTCCTGTTATCTCTACTTCCAGGTATTGTAGCTCCCGGGGATGGGGGATTGGTTTATCAGTTTTCACTAAGCTATAATCAAGGAGGAGGTCATTCTTGGAAATGGTCTCCTGGTAGATGAACCGCTTAGCTGAAAGTTCATCCTCTCTATCATAGATGATAATCCCGTGGAGAGCCATTTCGAGGAGCATCCCTGTTTCAGGATTAATCCAGCACTCAGAATTCATCCCGCCGAGAGAATTTTCAATTTTAAATGCAGGGCCCTCAAAGAGATCACTTGACTCATAAGCCTTCACTTTTTGAGATACCCTTTCGAGGGAAAGTGTCTCGGGGCTGTAGATGGAATAGGTGTACTCTTTTCCTATGTCCAGGCCTTTTAAAACGGGATAAAAATACATTGCTACCCCGGGGTAGATTACTTCAGTGAGATCAATTGACTGGGTTTCTTGCGTATTTTCTGTCTCAATATCTACCTTCAGCCTCCGGGCTTCAACCTTTCCTTCTACCCTTCTCCTGCTCCCACCTAAATCTACTTCACAGGTAAAACTTTTTAGTGAGAGGTCTGGATGAATATAATAGTGCTCCCGGGAGGAGATCTCCTTTTTGAACCCCAACAACTTCAAGCGGATCAAAGTCTCAGATTCAATTTTAAAAAGATCCTCTCCTTCTGCCGGCTCAAGCTTGATGTGAGAAAAACCGATCTTACGGCTTTTAAAGCTTACACCGTACCATGACTCCCGGAATTTAATCTGGCTGAGGTCAGTAATCGGAGAAGGAGGTTGAGTAAGGGGTATCTCGTGGAAATATCTACCTGCGCACCCTGAAAAGATAAGAGTAGAGAAAAGTATCCATCCGGCAAAAAAGGCTATCTTTCTTCTGGTCAAGTGGTTTTTTTTCAACAGCATGTTGATCCAGCGAGCATAAGAAAAATCGGTTATATATGGTAAAAACGGCCCTGCATTAATTATTATTAAAAAATCTCTTTACAACCTCACCTTTTTTGTATAACTTTTAAACGATAAAATAAAGAAAATTTAACCTTTCTTAACAATCCTCTCGTGGAAGAGAAATAAAAATGGAGAAGAAGATTAAGATTGCCATTGTTGGTGTCGGTAATTGCGCCAGCGCTCTTCTTCAGGGGATAGAATACTACAAGCATCACCAGGAAGACCCAATCGGTCTCATGCATTACAATTTCGGCGGGTATCTTCCGAGGGATATCGAGGTCGTAGCCGCATTTGACATTGACAGCCGCAAGGTAAACAAGCCTCTTCATGAAGCAGTATTTGCCTCTCCCAACTGTACCAGGGTATTCTGGAAAGATCTCCCTGATTACCATATCACTGTCCAGATGGGAGAAGTCCTGGACGGGATATCTGAACATATGAGTCAGTATCCCCGGGAGAGAACCTTCTCTGTGGCCGATTGCCCTCCCTGTAATGTAGCTGAGGTGCTTGAGGAAAGCGGGGCTGAGATCCTCCTCAACTACCTGCCGGTCGGCTCAGAGAAAGCAGCGCGCTTTTACGCAAACTGCTGTCTGAAGGCCGGGGTAAGCCTTATCAACTGCATGCCGGTATTCATCGCCTCTGATCCCCTCTGGGCGAAGAAATTTGAAAGAAAGGGGATCCCTATTATCGGTGACGACGTAAAATCCCAGCTTGGTGCTACCATTCTCCACCGGATATTAGCAAAGCTCTTTACGGAACGGGGGGTAAAGCTGGAGAGGACCTACCAGCTTAATACCGGGGGGAATACGGATTTTCTGAATATGCTCAACCGGGAAAGGCTGATAAGCAAGAAGATTTCCAAGACCGAGGCTGTTCAGTCTCAGCTCGATACACCATTGGAAGACGAAAACATACACATCGGGCCGAGCGATTACGTTCCGTGGCAGAAGGATAATAAAATCTGCTTCATCCGCATGGAAGGAAAAGGGTTTGGCGGCGTACCATTAGAATTAGAATTGAGGCTGTCAGTAGAAGATTCTCCCAACAGTGGTGGAGTAACCATTGATGCTATACGGTACTGCCGGATAGCGAGAGACCGTGGAGAAGCCGGTGTTCTCGTCCCCATGGCCGCCTATGCTATGAAACACCCGCCTTTACAGATGGCTGACGGTGAAGCCAGAATCCAGATCGAAAGCTACATTGCACGTTCAATCGAAAAGAAGAAAGAAGAGATCAGTATTTCGTAATAAGAGTGTGTGAGTTAAAGAGTTGTGAGTTAAAGAGTTACAAACCTTAACCTCACGTATCAGACTCGCCTTATAGAAACCTCAAACAGTTAAGGAGATGTATGGGAAATGACATAAAGGAAAAGATGGATGAATTCTTTGAGTACACGGCTAAATTCGGTGAGATGTATCCTGAAATTGCCCAGGGCTTTATGTCCCTTATGGGGGGAGTGATGCAGGACGGCAAGCTCGGGGTAAAAGAGAAAGAGTTGATTGCCGTGGGAATCGCCGTCGGGTTACGGTGCCTTCCCTGTATCCATGCCCATACCAAATCCGCGCTCAATATGGGTGCTACGAAAGAGGAGATCATCGAAGCTGCTTCCGTTGCAGTCATGATGGCCGGCGGGCCAGGCATGGCCCATGTGATTGAGGTGATGAAGGCGATCGAGGCCTTTACAGAAAAGAAATAAGGGCGAGCCGGCGGTTCTCCCCCTGCCAACCGCATTAATACCCCATAAAAAAAGGGCAGGTTTGAAACCCGCCCCTGCATACGTTACAAAAAGAAGATTAAAGGTTACTTCCCTTTTTCCTTGTCGTGTCCTCCCTTCAGGAGTGCCTGGGTATCGGTTGCTGTCCAGTGTTGCTCGATCTTCTTGGCGATCTCAGGTCGTTCTTTCCTCACCTCGTCAAGATGGTTTAACGATAGGATAACCGGCATCACCGCAGAGTTGATGATCGTAAAAATAAAGACCACGACCCAAAACGATAACGCCAACTGGAAACTACCTGACGCGGTGGGGTCACGGTTTATTGAGAGTTAGCCGCTCATTAATCTGGTATCAGATCTAATATCTTTTTCCTCATTGGTTTTTTGTACATTCCTATTGACAGGGTGTTCATTAATTCGATAACCGATGAAAGTCCTTTCTTAATTTTACTTTTATAAGTCGATATTTCAATTTCGTCTTCAATGGACTTCGGATGAACAAGTGAATCTCTAAAATTCTTGAACTGAGTGAACCTTGACCAAAGTGGAATATTAAAATCGAAGCCCAAAACAAATTTTCTAATCAATAATTTGATTTTATCTTCTGTACTATGAAATTCTCTCTTTTCGACTATCTTGCCTTTGTCAACAGAATAATACAGATGCTTATCATCTAAAAAAGCAATCTCCATGTCTGTCATTGCATTTCCCATTATAAATGACTGTGACGTATAATTTATAAATGCTTCCATTGATGCTAAAGCATAGAATGTGGATGCACGAAAATATCTTTTTGCTTCCATATCCTTTTTTTCTTTGGAAGCTTGTTTGCCAAGTAAGAATAGCTCGTGCGAATCCTTTAAATATTCTTCAAACATCTTATATCCTCCCTAACGCTTTACCAGCTTCATTCGTTGCACGTTTTGCTTCGTATGATTGAATGGCGGCATTTGCTAAATCTTTGGTAATTTTTCTTTTCGTTGCAACATTTGCCTGTACTAAAAAAACTTCTAACATTCGGCCCAGCTCTCTAGGATTTATTCTTGTGCCAAGCCCTCGATAGGTATCTGGGTCTGATCCTTTCAATCTTGCCAGAGATAAAGCTTTTGCGTTTAAAGGATCTTCTGGCGGCGAAGTTGTGATCGGCAAGGCATAGTGATTTTTTAAAGCGACTGGCTTCCTTTGGAAAAGTCCACTTGCATATGACCAACTTGCAACCACAACAAGGGATAACGCCTTGCGTGCAAACTCAGCATAATTATCATAATCTCGATTGTTAATTCGCTCCCTTTGAGTATTATGTAGCTTGGCAAATTGTCTACCCATTTCTAATAATTTATCATCATTCCAATTAATATTAACTCTCATTCTAGTGTAATCTTCATCAATTCCGCCAGATTTACATACAACAGGTTGATGAAAATCTTCATCCTTTGCTTCGGTTCCCTTATAAAAGTTTACAATCAATGTACGAGCGACCCTTACGGTTGGAGCTTCAGGACTTTTCCTATCCGAGAAGTCTTCACCTTTACCAAGTAAGCCACCCATTTGGCACCAATTTCGAAGTTCTGATCCTAACAATTGTTCTCTCATTCTATCTAATAAATCATTCGGAACAGCAATAGATGTATTATTGATAGTTGCTATCTCGACTTTTTGTTCTTTTGTAAGATCAAAATAAACCCTAACACCGTGATTAACAAGAGACATACTCACGACATTCTTGCTAATAGCTCTAATTCTATGTTGGCCTCCGTATACTTTTAATGGCTTGGTAGCATTATAGGATTTATCGTATTCGATAACCAAGTCCTCAAAGCTTCTTCCTTTGGACGCATCTTCTTCCATTTGCCTATAAGCTGCTTGATCTTCTGTAATATCTCTATTTAGCTTGTAGATTATATCTTCATCATCGCTGACTTCTAAGCTTGCTTCTAAATCGGCAGCAGATACAAGTGTTTCTCCTGTTATATGGCAGGTAAAATAGTGTGCTTTACTTCTTTGGTCAAAAAACAAAAGTAGCTTTAAACCATTTATAGTTTCCAAAGGTTTAAAATCCACTAAAAATGCCTTTGCCTTTTTGATAACCGAAGATCTAGGCTTTAATCCTTTTGGTATAATAAGCAGATCCTGCATAATCGTACTCCTTTATAATTTCTGTTTAAATTGGCAGTTAACGATTGAGCTGCACCGCCGTCTCACAGCGTCTGCCTCTGTCTACGTGAATCCAAGCAGCCTTTGCATCTGGCAGTCCAGTCATTAGCAAGTGGTTCGGGCAATAGGGTCAGGCTTGCAATATTGCAATTTACCCAATTGTTTCCAACAACTCCTCCACGGTCGATGACAGACTTCTATCACTTTTTGCTCGCCGTTGCAAACGTCTTGCAGCGGAGCTTAAGGAGGAGATATCCCTCATTGTCTTTTTACTCAGCTCGGTAAGCGTTCCGCACCCCGTTTCCAGCAACAACCACGCAATCACTCCACGCACCTCGGACATCAGTCGGTCCTTACCCCGTTCTTTCAATGCGCTTTTGTTGATTTGATATCTTCGGCAGACATGATCGATCAGATTTTCAAGGGTAAGAGTGCGCTTTAATTTTTGTTCTGCCTGCCCAAGGACTTTTTCAATAAATTTGTCATTGCCGAACACGCGGCTGTCTTCGCCGTTTCCTCTATGGAATTCCGCGCGATGCCCTTCTTTCATACCATCCATGAGGAAGTTTCGATAGGCGTTTATGGCTTGCCTCTTCTTTTCTGAAAATTGTGACAAGACCCACTCGGTGGTGAGCCACGGCATAATTTCCATGCCGCAGTAGGCCTTATGGCTGCTCCAGGGGTATTCTCCAGGGTTACTTGCCAGCCCAGCGCGGATAGGATTCAGGTGGATATACCGCACAAGTTCGAGGAGATAAGTGTCTGCATCGACCAGAACCGCCTTGAACCTTCCTTGGAAAAGGTGCCCTGAGCGCTTGTGCCGCCAGTTTATCCAGCGGGTGTAGCGAAAGCTGAGATTCTGCATCAAACGGGAGAGGCGAACTTCGCCACTCTGCAGTGCCATGTGGACGTGATTCGTCATGAGGCAGAAGGCATGGATGCGATGGCCATAGCGCTCCATGCTTTCCTGGAGCAAAAGGTAGAAACGATAGCGGTCTTCGTCATCGAAGAAGATGTCTTGGTGAGCGTTGCCGCGCAATATTACATGGTACAAAGCTCCAGGATAATGAATGCGAGGCTTGCGTGCCATGAAGTCATCCTACCAGATTATTCCAATATTGCAAGCCTGACCCCTTTTTTTGTGGAAATGTCTTTGCCACGCCTCGATGATTTCATTTCTGTGCTCCTCAACGTGACAATAATTTAATACAATTTACTTCGTTTTGCAATCTTATGGCCGAGATCATAAAAAAAGGGCAGGTTTGAAACCTGCCCCTGCGTACGTTAGGAAAGGAAGATTAAAGGTTACTTGCCTTTTTCTCTATCGAGTCCCCCCTTCAACAGGGACTGAGTATCAGTTATTGTCCAGTGCTGCTCGATCTTCTTGGCGATCTCAGGCCGTTCTTTCTTCATCTGGTCGAGGTGGCTTAAGATTGCTTTCTTCATGATGTCAGGTGCCGTGTTTTCGCTCACGTATCCCTGATACTCTTCGCTATCCGTGAGGCTGAAGATATAGTCCAGTTCTTCATCGCTCATGACGTGCAGGCCGAACCCGCGAAGGGCCTTCTCGATCTCGCCCGGCCAGCAGTACTCAAAAGACTCTCTCCAGAAATTAGTGTATTCCTCATACCCTTTTCCGGTGGCTAATACGTTCAGAATCGCCTTGGCTGCCCGGTATCCATACAACATGGCAGACTGGCAGTAGGTCTCGATAAAGGCTGCTGCATCACCGACCGCCACAATGTTCCCTTCCACAGGATTTAGTATGCAAGTGTAAAAATTGAGGACAGCGGATGCAGTATGAATGACCTTTGCGTGCCTGAACCACTGGGCAAACCTTCCATCTCGCAGGAACTGATCGAGTGCCGCCTTGGCAGTATACCCGATCGGGGTTCCGCACATGATATCGATAATGGGCTCATCCCCCGGTTTTGCATTGGGGAGGTGCTTGGGGAGCATGTAGATCTGGGCCCGTCCCTGACGGGTATGCCCCTTTCCCACAAAGGTGATCCAGGAATTGGGATACGGGTTCTCCACGCCTTCGAGGAAATAGGACGCCACGTGAAAGGTGGTGAGAAACTTCCTCTGCTTGAAAAGCTCCAGACCCTTGACGATCTGCGAATTCACTCCGTCTGCGGCAACAGCTACCTTGCACTTCACTTCTCTAAAAGAACGTGCACGGGTTTCTCTTAAAAATACCCGGACACCGCCGTTGATATTCTCTGCTTTGATTCCTGCTGTCTCGGTTGCGACATCAACACCGTTCGCAAGGGCATCTTCCAGGAGGCACCGTAAGAGGACATTCTTGCTGTAAGGATGCGCAACACCCTCCTTTTCATTCACCATGGTGAGCCTGTTACCACCCGGAGATAACCGGATGCTCTTAACCATCTTGACCCACTGCCCGGTGTACCGGATCGTAATACCGGTTTTTTCTAAATGGATGTTGTTATCCACAATCCGGAATGTTTCACCATGTGTATTCGGCTCATTGATCAGCATCGTGCAGCAGCAGCGGTTCACCTCGGGGATGTCTTTCTTGATATCAACCAACAGGACATCCTGTCCGGCTTCACCTAATGTCTTGGCAGTCATAAGACCGGCAGGACCTGCACCGATTACCACACAATCATACGTGCTCTTCATTTAAAAAAACTCCTCACCTACTAAGGCAGTTATTCGTTGAGCAACAAAGAACCTGTTTTCAGATAATCTCATTTCATTCACTTCTCAGGCAGATTCATCTCTTCAGGTACGCTTTCCGGTTCCCCGAAAGGGTTGCTCACAAAATTAAAGAGAACCATGGCAGGGAAGCGACAGTCTGAATAGATCGCATCAACCCCGCACGCTGCCCGGCAGGTACCGCATTCAATACAGGATAATTCATCGATGTATGACCGGTTATCAATGAAACGAATTGCGAGCCTCGGGCAGAGGTTTACGCACGCCCCGCAACCAACACAAACTTCACGATTCACTCTCATCTCTTCGTTACCACCCTTTTACATCATCATTCATAGTTGTAGCTGAAAGCTGATTGCTGACAGCTGATAGCTTCTTACAATGTCCTGCACTCTACGCAGACCTCAAAAAAGTCCTCCGGCAGCTTCACCTTCTTGGTAAAATATTCCAGCTGGAACTGAGGAGCAAAGGGCTCGCCGCACTGTTTGCACCGTTTCAGCTCCAACCCTACTTTCCAGTTGTCTATGATCCTCGCCGGCCCTGCAACCTCAGACCCGTCAGGAAGAAGAGCCTTCTCTCCTTCGGCAATATCCTTCAGGGTAATGGCACCGGTGGGGCAGATGTTATAACAGGTTCCGCAGCCAATGCAGTCCTGTGAGCGCTCGAAAAACGGTGAAGCAGCCTTTTTCTCATACCCCCTCTGGGCAAAATCTATTGCACTCACTCCGACGATTTCTTTACATGCCCTGATACACTGCCCGCAGGCAATACAGAGCTCATTCCTCGGCTTGAATCTCTTCAGGGGCTTTACCCCCATCTCCTGAGCCAATTCCTTGAGGATTTTTGCATCCGGTGCTTCAGCGAGAAGCAGCTCTATCACGAACTTCCGTATCTCCAGGACCACGTCTGTTTCTGTCTTTACCTCTAATCCTTCTGCCACCTCGTAATCGCAAGATGAAACAATCTGGGTGGCACCATCACGGGTTACTGCAACCACACAGAGGCGACAGCCCCCATAGGGAGTAAGGGCTTCATGATAGCACAGGGTGGGTATATGAATATCCAGCTTTCGAGCAGCCTGCAGAACAGTTGTGCCCTTCGGAACCTTAACCTCTTTCCCGTTAATCTTTACTGTAACCATTGATTTCACCGTCATTCACCCCGTTATGTCACGCTTCCCGCTTATGAGGTACATACACCTGCAGGGCATTTTTTCTTCTGGATATGGGCGAGGTACTCATCTTTGAAATATTTGAGCGTGGAGAGGAACGGATTCGGCGCTGTCTTGCCGAGGTTGCAGATGGCACCTTCTTTGATCAACCCGGCCATCTTTTCGAGGAGCTCAAGATCTTCCTTCTTCCCTTTCCCTCTGCTGATATCGGTAAGCACTTCCCTCATTCTTCTCACGCCCACCCGGCAGGGTGTACACTTCCCGCATGATTCTCCTTCAAGAAAGGTCAGGAAGTAGTTTACCACATCCACCATGCACGTCTTCTCATCCATAACGATCAGACCGCCGGAGCTCATCGCTGATCCTGCCTGAGCAAGGGTTTCATAATCAACCGGGAGATTGCTCAACCGCTTCGGTATGCACCCTCCTGAGGGGCCTCCCATCTGGACAGCCTTGAATGTTTTACCCCTGGGGATTCCACCGCCAATATCATAGATGATTTCTTTGAGGGTAATGCCGAGGGGTACTTCAACGAGGCCTACCCGGTTTACCTCTCCAATCAGTGAAAAAACCTTGGTCCCTTTGCTCTTCTGGGAGCCGATGGAAGAGAACCATTTTGCCCCCTTGGTCATAATAACCGGGACATTGGCTAAGGTCTCCACATTATTGATTACGGTAGGCTTCCCCCACAGGCCGCTTACTGCAGGAAACGGCGGCCTCTGCCTCGGCTCTCCCCAGTCACCTTCAATCGACTTGATGAGAGCAGTCTCTTCACCGCACACATAAGCCCCGCCGCCCTCTTTTACCTTCACTGAAAAATCAAAACCAGAGTGCAGGATATTCCTGCCCAGAAATCCGCAGGCCCTGGCATCTTTAACGGCCTTTTCCATCCGCTGCACGCCAAGTTTGTATCCGCTGCTGATATAGATGTAGCCTTCCTTTGCACCGATAGCATACGCCGCTATAATCAAGCCCTCCAGGATACTGTGCGGGTCACTTTCCAGAAGGCTCTTGTGCATCCCTATTCCGGGATCGCCCTCGCTGACGTTACAGATAACGTACTTGCCATCCCCTTCTGCCTTGCTGCAGCTCAGCCACTTGATGCCGGCCGGGAAACCTCCCCCGCTTCTTCCCCTGAGTCCTGCCTTAGTGACTTCGTCAATCACCTCTTTCGGTTTCATCTGGGTTACCGTTTTCAAGAGAGAAGAGTACCCGCCCCTCGCTATATACTCTTCAATTTTTTCAGGGTTAATACATCCGGAATTTCTTAAAATTACCCTGCGCTGCTTTCTGAAAAAGGGGACGTCTGAATGCTTTGGTATTCCTTTCAATTCCTTCGGGGTGCCCCTGGCGTATGCATGATACCCTCCCTGTAACAGCTGTTCCTCCCGTTCGGTCTGGTAGAGGGCCCATTCTTTCTTCACCATACCTTTTGCTATGGCCTCAATGAGTTGAGGAACTTTATCGGGGGTTATGTCACCATAGGTGATCTTGGGTTTCCCCGGTTGAACAACTTCAACGGTCGGTTCTTTATAGCAGAGACCGGTACATCCAACCGGCACCACACTCGCCTTGACACCCTGCCTCTTGACCTCCTCTGCTATGGCACTCATCACCTTATCTGCACCCTTAACAATGCAGCAGGTCGCCATCCCCACCATGATTCGCACCCGGTCAGGGAAAAGAGAGGCCGTTCCTTTATCCTTGAGCTTTTCTAAATCTTTTCTGCCAGTAACCTTCATCTCTTATGATTTCCCGTACTTTTTGAGTATCTCGTTCACCGCATCCTGAGTCACATGACCATACGTATCCTGATTAACCCGCACTGCCGGTGCAACGCTGCAGCACCCCATACACCTTACCTTTTCAAGGGTAAAGCCACGGTCGGCAGTAGTTTTTCCATCTGCACTGAGTTTCAGCTGCCGGGTAAGCCTGTCCGCCACGCCTCCACCATGTTTAACATGGCAGGCAGTACCGGAACAGACGCTGACGACGTTCTTCCCCCTCGGCTCTAAACTAAAAGAACTGAAGAAGGTGGCAACACAGAAGATCTTGCTCAGGGGGACATCCAGCTTCTGGCTTACATACTGGAGTACCTCCTTGGGAAGATAACCACACTCACCCTGAACGTTCCGCAGAATGGCAATGAGTGATGCACCGTCATTCCCGTGCTTCTTTAATACCCCGTCAATCACCGATCGATCAAACGATTCCATTTGACACCTTCAGCGACTTTCCCTGTTCAGGAGTTCTTCGTACATTTCATCAACCGCCTTCTGCATGGACGGAATCAATTCAGGAGGGAATAACATAAACCTCCCCTGCATCTTCAAATATTCCTGCAAAGGTTTTCGTGCCTTTATCCGTTCCGTAATTCTCATGTTCCCGTTCTCGATCTCATAGAGAGGGAAATATCCGGTTTTTACTGCCTGGAGACCAACCCTGACCGTCAGCTTCGGCGAGAAGATCCATCCGGTGGGACAGGGAGTCAGCACGAGGATGAATGCATTTCCCTTACATTCCAGTCCCTTCTTGACCTTGTTCATCAGATCGAAGGGGAAGGCAGAACAGGCAGTTGCGACATAAGAAAAACCAGCTTCCTCAACGACACCCGGAATACCCTTTTCCCTGACCGCTCTTTCTACATCGTGTGCCGATGCAGGATGAGGAACCTCCGAAAGATTGAACGAGAGCGGCGAGGCATGATTAATCAGGACATTCATGGAAGGCTCATTGTCAAAGCAGAGATAGAGGGTATCCTCCTTGCTTTCAAACGTTCTTGAAAGTGCCAGGAAGTTTGCAAACAAGACCCGCCGGTCAATCCCGACTACCGTTTTCTTGATCCTCTTTCGGTTTGTCCTTCCCTCTTTCCGTACGGCCTCATTGACCTGGCTGATACCGCTCAAAAGCGATGAGGTCATATCTTCATAGGTGATATCATCAAATTCGTAACTCTGGGCAGTAAGGGACGCTGTTAGCGGGGAACGGGATCGGGAGACAGGGCCGGAAATGATCGAGCTGTTCCCGATGGCCTTACAGGCTATCCGGGCTGCCATGGCCTTACCGCATCCCTGGCAGGAACGGCGGCCGGAGAGGTAATATTCATCCTTGGGTAAAAGTTTTGGAACATAGACAGAGAATTGATCCATTGATCACCTTTCTCTCATATCTTGATTAACCAGGGCAATCGCTTGACCGCCTCTTCCATGGAAATACTTTTTGTCCAGCACTGAACACTGCAGATACCACATCCTTTGCAGTATGTCAGGTCCGCTTCGTAATATCCTTCATCATCAAGGTGGATTGCCCCGTCAGGACAGAAGAGGTAACAGACTCCACACTTAATACATTTTTCCTTGTCCCATACCGGCTTTTCAAACCGCCAATCCTCATTGGTATGGAAATCCGTAGTGATGGCAAGTTCTGGAGCGGGTTTTATGCTCTGGCCTCTTGCAGCGCTCTTTTTTCTTTCAGCCAATGAATTTCTCCCTCTAACGAAAAGAAATTTTTATGTTCTAATTATTAGCATACTACTTAATTATATCCTCAAACCAATGTCAAGGTGATTTATGAAAATATTTTCCCCCGCTCGAGAGCATCTGCCTGCCTATTTCTTTATAAAACAATTTGGAGATGAATACGGGTTATGATATTTTATTTTTGTATTGATGATGTAAAGGAGGTCTGATTGATCAAGGCACTTGCTCTGCTTTCCGGCGGACTGGACAGCACGCTTGCAATCAAAGTGATTTTGGAACAGGGGATCGAGGTTGAGGCGATCAATTTCGTCACTGTCTTCTGCAACTGCACCACAAAAAAGATGGGATGTTCGGCAGGAAAACAGGCTGCTGATACCCTCGGCATCAAACTCAAGACTGTAAACACCTCCCGGGAATTTCTGGAGATTGTCAAATATCCTAAACACGGCTATGGCAGAAATATGAATCCCTGCATAGACTGCCGGATTTTCATGCTGAAGAAGGCAAAGAACTACATGGGGGAAACCGGGGCACGCTTTCTCATCACCGGCGAGGTCCTGGGAGAAAGACCCATGTCCCAGAGAAGGGATGCAATGAGGATTATTGAACGGGAATCCGGCCTGGATGGTTTAATCCTGCGACCCCTTTCAGCCAAACTTTTACTACCAACCATTCCAGAAAAGGAGGGATGGGTTGACCGGGAAAAGCTGCTCTCCATCCAGGGCCGTTCGCGGAAACCACAGATTGAACTCGCTTCCCACTTCGGGATCAATGACTATCCCTGCCCGGCTGGCGGGTGCCTCCTCACCGATCCGGGGTTTGCCCAGAGAATGAGAGACCTCATGCAATACCACCCCGATTTTGATCTCAATGATGTCCACCTCCTGAAAACAGGCAGGCATCTTCGTCTCCTCCCCGAACTCAAGGCAATCGTGGGGAGGAATGAGCGAGAGAACGAGCAGATCCTGACCTTTACCCAGGACGATGATGTTATCTTCCGTCTGATCGACCTGCCCGGTCCCATCACCCTTCTCCGCGGGAAAACCAACCGGGAGTTCGAAGAACTGACCGCCTCAATCACGGCATACTACAGTAAGGCGAGAAACGATAAAAAGGTACGGATCAGCTGCAGGAGATTGCCGGTAGAGCGGGAAGAGACCCTCCTGGTTTCACCCCTACCTGAAGGAGAGTTAAAGAAATACCAGATTAATCCCGGCTGACAAAACCAGTGCTTACCATTCAGCACCGCATAGTCGAAGAAATAATAGCCCATGCCCTTCAGGAAGACCCGGGGGAGTGCTGCGGAATCCTCGCCGGAAAGGGCAACCTCATAACCCGTATCTTTAGGCTCACCAACACCCAGACAGACCCTGATAGATACGAGATGGATCCCAGAGAGCAGGTCCAGGCCTTTGAAGAGATTGACCGTTTAAACCTGGAACTGCTCGGCATCTATCACTCCCATCCCCATTCACCCCCCTCCCCTTCACCTGTGGACATTATGCGTGCCTTCTACCCGACCATAGCATTTTTCATTATCTCGCTTCTTGACCGTGAAAAGCCTGAGCTGAGATCCTTTGAGATCGTCAAGAGGAAGGTAAAAGAAAAGAAGTACCGTGTGATCCCATAAAAAAAAGGGCCCCGTCCTATGAAAGGTCCGGGGCCCTTGGGGGGTTACATGGAAGTTCCTACCTGAGATTATTGCCGTACTTAAAAATAGTGTTCATCAATTCATCGATCTTTTCTTCAGCCTGCCTCTTTAAGATTGCCTCGGTGACGCAACTTTCCAAATGTCTCTTCAGGATCTTGCGGGCAACTCCATCCAGGGCGCTCTTTACTGCAGCAATCTGATTCAAGATGTCAACGCAGTATTTCTCCCCTTCTATCATCTTGCTTACACCCCGGATCTGCCCTTCAATCTTCTTCATCCGGTTCAGGGATTCTTTTTTTACCTGTTCATTGATCATGGCTCTGTGTCACCCGAATTATAAATACATATTAATTTGTTTGCCATTTCTTGTCAAAGATTTTTACAATTTGAATATTAAAATAAAAACCACATTAATCTATCATTGAAAAATAACTAATAGCGGCTTGATATTTCTGGAGGGCGTATGGTGATACGCCCGGATGATCAAACAGAAAGGGCGTGGTGAATCGCGCCCCTACATAAAACGTTTGGCCCGTCTTCGGGGAGAAACCTTACCGCAAGAGCGGGCTTCGCTCTTATGGACCGGCCTTCGGTCTTAAGGCCCCGCGGCGGCGGGGTAATCCTTTTTTGGCGCACCTCCATTCTTTATTTCTTTGGCTCCCGGCAGGTCGGGCAGAGGTCAAGGGCAGTCTGAGGAAGGTTAATACGCTTAGCCAGTGTCTCGAGGAGGAATTCAGGAGCCCAGGGGTTGCCACAGGACTTGCACTCCTTGAGCTTGAGCTCTTTCTGCCAGTTCTGCATCATCCGCATCGGACCGAGGTCATCATGCCCTTCCGGATAGTAAAAGACGGCATCCGAAACATCACGCATCTTGATCACACCTGTAGGGCAGACAAAGACACAGGTACCGCACCCGATGCAGTCCTCTGAGGTCTCATGAAAGGGGGTGTCCACCTTTTTCTCGTTCCCCCTCTTCGTGAAGCTGATTGCCCCTGCCCCCACCACTTCGTGGCAGGCCCTCACGCACTGACCGCAGAGAATGCAGAAATCGTTCTTCAGGCTCATCCGCAAGGGCGCCTCTTTGATTCCCATCTCCTCGCCCAGAGCCTTGAGTTCTTTGGGGTTCGGACA
>JAPLJA010000092.1 GCA_026388815.1 Pseudomonadota bacterium | reverse complement strand
ATGATGTGATAGTTAGGGGGGAGCTGTCCTATGATTTCTTTTATTTTTTCTTTCGGGAGCTCCTGCGGTTTTGGAAAATTCCCGTAGCAGTGCCTGCAATAACAATCACACCTGCCGGTTATCTCAATTTCTAAGAATTTGACATGCATACCGGTTATCTCTTAATGCATTTAACATTCCTGTCCGGGAGCAGGTACAACATCCCTACTTTGGAGATCCGGAGGATTGATTCTGGTTCTTCAACTGTTCTTCTGCTTTATTGAGAAAATCAAGGAGATTCTTCGCCATTACTTCATTGAGTTTTTTGAGGGCTTCGTACTCCTCCCGGGCAAGGTCTTTCCTGTTCATGAAGACGTGGGCAATCCCGAGCCCCAGGTGGGCCTCGGCATAGTCCGGCTTGCTTTTCAATGCCTGCCTGTATGCATCCGCTGCCTCTTGATACCGGCCAACGGCTGCACAGGCATATCCGAGGCCATAGTACACATTGGCGGCTGCATCCGGTTTCATCCGTACTGCCTCTCTGTAGGCATCGGCAGCCTCTGACCAGCGATTCAGCATGCCAGAGGCAATTGCAAGATTGCTCTGTGCATCAAAGGAGTCAGGTTTAATCCTCACCGCCTCTCTCGAGGCATCCGCTGCCTCCTGATACCGGCCGAGCATCGTACAGAGGCTCCCGAGAGTGTCGTAAGCCTCAAATGAATCTGGCTTGATCTTGATGGCCCGCTGAAGCGCATTGACTGCTTCTGCATGCCGTTTGAGGCTTGAATAAAACTTAGCGCTGGTAAATTCGAGGTTATACCGGGCATCCTGATAATCCGGTCTGACCTTGAGGGCCTGGTTGTATGCATCCATAGCTTCTTCATACCGGTTCAACTTAAGGTACGCAACACCGAGATTGTTGTGGGCTTCTGCCAGATCCGGTTTGAGCTTGAGCGCCTGTTTGCATGCATCTGCTGCTTCTCCATACCTGCCGAGGAGGCCGCAGGCGACACCGAGATTATAGTAAGCCTCAACGTAATCCGGCTTGAGCTTGACCGCCTGCCTGAATGCATCCACTGCATCCTGATACCTGCTCAGATTGGTGTAAGCACCCCCGAGGCCGTAATATGCTTCTGCGCAGTCAGGTTTTAGCTTAAGAACCTGCGAGAAGGTTTCTATCGCCTCCTGATGCAGGCCGACGTCCTCACGGGCAACGCCGAGATTATAAAGGGCCTCCAAGTAATGCGGGTTAATCCGTATGGCCTGTTTAAATGCATCCACTGCCTCTGAGTACTTCTGAAGTGCGCTGTAGGACAACCCGAGATAGTAGAAGGCCTCTGCCAGGTCCGGCCTTATCCTGAGCGCCTGCGTATATGCATCTATTGCCTCCTGGTGCAACCCGGCCGTTCCACAGTAGAAACCAAGGTTCATCCAGTACTCCGGTATCTTCCGGTAGTCCTCGATCCCGGCGTTTTCCAGCGGCGTAACCTTTTTGCCTGTAACACTCTCTCCCAGGAGGCTCGCTGGCACAGCAAAATAGAGGTTCTTTGCCCCCTGGATAAGGAAGGTAACCACACCGATGAGCTCACCGTCCTTATTGAAGACAGGGCCTCCCGTACTCCCTTCTGAGAGAGGGGCCGCTATCTGAAATATCTTTCTTGAAGGGTTCATCTGGAGCATGCCGCTTACGATCCCTATACCAAGGAGGTTGCCAAAGCCCTGGGTGCTGCTCATGATATAGACTGTCTCCCCCAGGGCCACTTTGTCAGGTTCTCCCATCTTTACAGGCTTAAGATTTTCTCCAGCAACCTTCAGGATCACCAGATCGTTCTCTTTGTCTGCGGAGAGAATACCCTCGACCTTTAATACGGTATTACCCACGGTCACCATTATCCCCTTTGCGTCACTGACGAGGTGGTAGTTGGTAACGATCACTCCGTCCCTTCTCAGAATGAAGCCGGTTCCCTGGCGAAGGGGATTTTTAGCAGCATCAAGTGCGGTAACGATTCCAACTGACCGGTTATTGTCGCTGAAAATCCTGTCAGGAGTGGCAAAGGCAGGTGAACTGATGAGAAGGATGAACAAGAGAAAAGAGAGCCGCCTTCCTTTCAAAGATCGTATAACCATAGTTACCTATTTAAAATCATGGTTTCTGGTTCACAGATATTAACGAGGCGGTTCTATTTTCTTCATGTTTATGGCTGTGCATGGCCATGTCCTGTTCGGTGAAGGCATGGACTTTCTTTGAAAATTTAAGGGCCGGCGAGGATGTCACAAATTGTGATATCCTCATGGAAATGTGAACCCATCCCCGATTACCCTATTTGGTACGATCGGCCCAGTAGCGCGGCTCGCGATGCAAATGTGCGACCGCCACCACAACAATCGTATCGCCTTCCAAGCCGTAGACCAACCCGTAAGGGAAACGCGCCAATAGGCATCGTCGCAGGCCAGGCTCTATCTCCGGACAGGACAGGGGAAAAGCAACTGACCTTCGGACTGCCCGGTCTAACTCGTCAAGAAACTCTTTTCCCAGACCATCAGCCTGCTCATTGTACCAGTCGACTGCGTCATCGAGTTCCTGCTGGGCCAATGTGAGAAAACGTACCTTCATGAGCGGTGGTACTTGTCCATAACGTCCTGATACGATACTGACGGAATGCGGCCTGCTTTATAAGCATTCCAGCGTTTGCGGGCCTCTTCCGCCCAGATGCGGTCCAGCTCCGGATCCGGTTTGTCGAGGTCGGTGAGAATCGCATCCAGCAAACGCAGCTTTTCCACATCAGACAAGGTGTGAATCTCCGATACGAGCCTCTCGGCTGTTGTTGTCATGTTTGGCCCTCCTCTATTTCTGCACTTGTTGTACAATTATCGCACCGATGGTACGAGTATTATCCTCTGACGATCCATATTGGAATCTATTTTTTAACTTATTCCCATCATAACCCCGCTATCCTTGATCATCAAGAATTTTTCACCAAATCTCTGCACCTTATGGTCAGTCATTTCACATACTGACAAACAAATTGCAAATAACTTTGTCTTCCTCCTTGCCCATTCCATCTGTCCACAGATTTCCGAATCTTTCTCAAACATGCAACGATTTCGTCCGGCATCTTCTTTTCCATGGTTGTAGCTTGGATACCGTCTTCCAAGTCTTTGCGGCCCAACCTAAATTCGCACATGTCTTGTACGCTCTGAAACACGCGGGTTTCTTTTTCAGGGAGATGGAAAGTCTTGGGATTATGCCCACGAGCCTCCGCCCGATAGAGCTCGATCACAGCATCAAGCGCGCGCATTACCTCATAGTCACAAAGATCGGGGTGTTCTCGATAAACACTTACGATACCGAACTCAATGTTTTGCAAGACATCAAGATATTTTTCTTCAAATATCACCGCTTACCTCCCTGTTCTGTTCTTGATGAGTCCCTAAATCACTCCCCCCAAACCTCCGCCAGCTTTGCTTGAATCTGTCACTTTAAAATCTCAATCAGCTTCCGGTTCGCCTCTCCGTTTGAGGTCACATTTTGTGACCTCAAAAGATCTTCAACATTACACCATAGATCTTGCCAGGTCGCTATCCCAGTATTACACGCTGGATAGGATCACATGCTTCTTTAATCAAATTCCTCAATGCATGTGGCAGAGAAAATTTCCTGCCACTTAGAACTACCAAACACAATTACACTTTATGTTCTTGTAGTCCATTCCTAATCCGCCTAAGGCGGACCACATTGCTTTCGTTTCTTTACAGAGAGCTATTTGATCGTATTTATACTTTTTCTTTAAATAAGTCGCAACACTTGAATACATTTGGAATCGAGTTTTAAAATCTATCTTCTTCCCCCAGTTTGATGTTTCTTTCAGGTAATGAACCCAAGAGGTATCCTTCGTACCGTTTATTGTACTCTGTAGTCCACGCAAAGAACCGAATGTTATTCTTTCCGGTCTAAATTTTGAAAATACGGAGTCTATAAGTTCTCGGTAAAGTTCTTCCCAGTTATCCATTGGCACCATAGGATCAATTCTTACTCTTACTTCATACCCAGCCTTATCAAGTTCTGCTGCTGCTTTGATTCTGTCTAAAACCTTTGGGGCTTTTCTTTCCCACGATTCAGCAACAGAGAGCGCATTCAAGGTAAAACTCACAATCACCTGATTGTGCGGATTCATCTCTAAAAGATTCTTGATATTGTTAGACTTGGTAACGAATAAAACTTTATGTCTATCCTGGGCTTCAAATAAAGGAATGATAAATTTTGAAAAGGCATTTGAACCATTTTCTATCATGAGCGAGTCTGCAAGCTCACCGGTGTTTAATATTTCTGGTTCTTGAACTTCATTTAAGAAAGTCTGGACATGTAACTTTACTTTTTCCAAGTCCTTAACCGTTGGTTTAATGCCTTCCGGCCTGAATCTAAACGTACCTTTAAGGTAACACCATGAACAATCAAAAGGGCAGCCATAAGCCCATTTCAATTCAACAAAGTGCGGGCAAATAACATCGGTTGAACTTTGAGGCAACGGAGTTTTATCAAAGCGTGTAATGATGGAACCGTCGTTAACACGACTTATTAAAACTTTTGATTTCCCATCCAATGTTCTATAGCTATCAAAACAAACCTTTATCTTCTTAGTAAGAGCCCCTTTTTCGAACTGCGGATATTCCACAATTCTTTCTTTAACTAAGAGCCCATTATTGACCACTATTCTTTCCCTTCGATCATCTTTTCAAATTCTCTTTTTGCTTACTCTAACAAAAATATATGTGTTATGTCCTCAATAGTTTTCTATCAAAACGACGCCGTATGATGTGGTACAGAAAAATCTTTTAAAAAAATCCTGTTTAAAAAATCCTTGACAAGATTGTCAACTGGTGCCATATTTTAATTACAAATAGCCTGCGTTGCCTGAAATCCGACTTCATGTCGTCGAGGGGTAACCCTCTTAGGGCAAAGGCGGGCTTAATTTATTTTGGGCTGTCAACGGTCGTTCCCGCGTGTAGTAATTCTTGCCTCCTGCGTAGTTCTCTGTATCATAGAGATCAACCACAAGGCTGACCTTTTCCTTGACGAAATCGTAATGACGCATTTCGCCCCGCTCGAACACACGCTGAACTGACCAACAGAGATAATCTGCAATGCAAAGCAAGGGTTCTGTTCTCGGCGTCTGGACGTTGAAGACCACGCTTGAACGAATCTCTTTGTTAATCCTTGTTAATCCAATTTAATACGATCGATTTAAACAATAAGTTATCTGCTTTATTTTCAAGGTGTTATAAAAAACATATTCACATCTTCTTTTGTTCGTAACGACTATTTTATTGTTTATTATTTTTCCTTAAATCCTGTATAATCCATTTTGGAAATCGTCTTGTTCCAGCGTTACGGATCACCCCCTTACTCCGCAGATCTGTTAGGAGATTATGAACCATATGGTGTTTCTGTTCTGACGAAAGTGCTTCAGGGAGTTTATCCACTAACAACCGGTTAATTTCGTCCCTCGGCACAGGGCCGTGTTGACGGACTAATTTAACTATCAGATCCTTGTAGTACTGACGATCAAGGCTCCCATGTCGAATATGATGGGCTTTTTGATCAGTAACTGCCGCAACTTTCGCGCCAATATAAAGGTTCGGATACCTTCCCTCTACGAGTCCAAGCTTCTTAAGCCGCTGATGTGCATCGCGTTCGATTCGGATTCCCTTCTGCACTTTATCCAGAAGCATCAATGCCCACAAGTCAAGGTCTGTCCTCTCCATCAGCATCCGGGTAAATTGTTCGCTCATGATGGTCCCGCGAATAGTTAAGACAACACGGGCAGGATCGGAAAGGTCATAATCGGGCAATGGGAAAAAGCGCTTCATCTGCGTCTGAAACATGCGCTTAATACCTCCGCCCTGCGTATCAATCATATTCAGATTTACCATCGCACGAGCTAATGCGGGGTTTCGATAAACTTCCATCGGAGCATCCTGTCGAATAACGCTTTCAATATTCCCCGGCAAAAAACTTCCTACGTTCGTCACGACTAATCGATCAGGCATTTCAGCGATATTAATACGTCCGCTAAGACTATAATCCTGATGTGCGATGCAGTTGTGTAATGCTTCGCGCAGAACCCAAGAGTCATATTGACGCATTTCTAAAGGAAAGAGTGTTCCACTGGGTAACTGTCGTATATTCAAGTTTCGTATCTTGGCTAACACACGATCCATATTTAGAATAAATGGAGGATCAAAGTGTTCATAGTCCTTTTCCAGTTTTTTCTCATCCTTGAGAGTCCATGTAATTCTCGCTACCGCTGGGGAGATTAATAGTGCTGACTCTGGCTTGCCCAGCAGAAGAATGGCACTGTTGGTGATTGTTCCGTGAACTGCCAGACCGGTCTTCTTGAGGAATGTTTCGTCATTCCACTCATCCACTTCAGTCGCTTTATTAGGAAATTTGACCTTGTATTCCTGACGGGCCTTGTGAATAGCATCAGGTTCAAGGTCAGATAGGGATGCCCGTTCGCATATCTGGGCTGACCAATCGGTATTTCGTTGCCAGATTGCGCGTTCCTTTTCAGGGTGTTTGGCCAATTCCGTCTTTGAAGAGCCTACCCGGATGTGTCCTGTTCCATAAAATTTTACAGGGCGCCCAAAGGCAGGAAATACCTCGAAAAGGACAATGCGTTTGCCTTCTACCATGAAAATATGCTGTTCAAAACCCACATTCGGCTGTAGCCCAACCGCAAGCCAAAGAAGTAATTGTTGATTGCCCTTTCCCTTTTCACGATATGGATCAAATGTTGTGCCCACGATTTCATGAGTATTGTCATCCACGCCAAAGACAAGATACCCTCGTGCCTTCCCGAGAAGGCATGCTGAGTTTGCCAAAGCCGAAAGGTATTCCCCGATCTCTTGTGGATGATAACTGTCGGCCTTGAATTCGATCCACTCGGTTTCGTTCGGTTCCTGTCGCAAGCGGTTTAGTAATGCTATTAGATTCGCCTGATCCATAAATTACTTCTCTCCCCAAATCTCCGCCAGCTTCGCCTGAATCTTCCGCTCGAAAACCTCGATTAGCTTCCGGTTCGCCTCCACCAGCGCCTGCTCGGCCTCGATCTCAGCCACTATCCGGCGCTGGATGTCGAGAGGGGGAAAGGGAATGGGTATCCGATTCATGTTTGCCTGACTCAATTTGGGCTGCGCCGCTCCTGTCACGAAGTCCTTAATATCAATGCTGTTAATATAGAGTTCAACAAACCGTTGTGTCGCTATGTCTTCGAACCGTAAGACGTGTGCATGATTATTGACCCAGGCTTTTCCAGACACGCTGAACGCAATTAGCGTAGCTCGCGCAAGAAGATTGGCACCATCCTCTGAAATCAACAGATAATCACCGTCGAAAATGTAGTCATCAACGTAATCAACTATCCCCGAAGCACCGTAGTACGGATACTTGCCTGACTTACGTTGCCCTTTCTCTATTGGCACGCGCTTGCCATCCAGGTTGCGACATGTGTTTCCGAGTTCCTTGATCGGCCACACGGGATCAATCCGGATGGTCGGTTTGTAGTTGGCAACGACCTGCTTTGCGCCTTCGATGATCTTCCGATAGCTCTCCAACTCCGCCACAATCCGCTCCTGCTCGTCGAGAGGAGGAAGGGGGATTTCGATTCTCTCCAAGTTGCCCTTGGTGATATGAACCAATCCTACCCCGCCATGCAAATTCTCCTCAACTTGTTCAACGGCCTTCTTGAGCATCCAGTAGAAGAACTGCCGGTTTACGGTTTCCTTATGGCACACGTTGAAGATGTGCTGGTTGAGAATCCCTTCCGTTCGCTCCCAGACATGAGGACCAAAGGAAGTCCCGCGTGATCCCGACCACGAAAAGAGAAGGTCACCGCGGCGCACGATCAAGCGGTCATCAACCTTGCCGCTGTAGTAGTTGAATTCCGCCTGCGGGTCGTTGAGATTCTGAATGCGAATAATCGGGAGACCTCCGGCCTCCTTCTTCTCCCAATCCGAGGGCTTGAAAGCTCGACCGTTTTGGAGATCGCACAGATCGCCAATGCTCACCTTCGGCCATTTACCGTTCGCGCGGGTAGGTGCAACGCGGTAGCGGCCGCCGGAAAGGTTGATGTCGGGGGATTCGAGGAGGAGGGCGCGGGAAACGCGCAAGAATTTTTGATTCTGGATTTCTGATTGTTGATTGGCAGAATCGTCCTTCTTCAATTCCGCAATCCGCAATCTAAAATCTGCAATCGCCCGCAGGGCCTCCGGCAAGTCGTTCTTCTCAATTGGCCGCCTCTGTGCACCAAGGTCAAAGCCGTCGTTCTCGATCTTCACAAACAGGATTTCATCTATTCGCTTTGTTAGGCTTTTGTCCATAAGAAGAACGCTGGTCTTGACGCCGGAATACGGATTGAAACAGCCAGCAGGCAGAGAGACAACGCACCAGAGGTAATTCTCAACGAGCATTTTTCGGAGAGTCTTATAGGCATTCTGAGATTGGAAGATGATGCCTTCCGGCACAATGACACCCGCGCGCCCATTCACGTTCAGGTGCTCGGCGATGTAGTCCACAAAGAGCACTTCGCTCCGTTTTGCCTTGATGCTGAACCGATTATGCGGCCTGATGCCGCCCTTCGGGGTCATGAACGGGGGATTGGCCAGAATAACGTCATAGCGTTCGTCCCAGCGTTCCTCACTCGTGAGCGTGTCGTACTCGTGAATGCGGGGATTCGCGAAGCTATGCAGGTACAAGTTGACGCGAGAGAGACGTACCATGTCGGGAGAGATGTCGTAGCCGCAGAAGTTGGTCATCAGTCGTCCGCGTTCATCAGCAGTGAGTTGATCGCCAGGACGGTCTTTTGTATTTTGGGCGAGAATATGTTTGTAGGACGAGATTAAAAAACCAGCAGTGCCACAAGCAGGATCAAGGACGGTTTCGTTTTTCTTTGGATCAACGATCTGAACAATAAAGTCAATGATGTGGCGCGGCGTGCGGAATTGGCCCGCGTCGCCCTGGCTGCTGAGCACGGAGAGTAGGTATTCAAAGGCGTCGCCGAGTCGTTCGCTGTGGTCATAGGTAAAGCCGTTGATCTCTTTCAGGAAGAGGTTGAGGGTTTCCGGGTCCCGGTAGGGAAGAAACGCTCCCTTGAAGATGTCACGGAAGAGCTGAGGAATATTCTTATTCTCGTTCATCTTCTCGATGCCCTCGGCATAGAAAAGCAAGCGTTCCTGCCCGCCAATCTTCTTGTCCAGCAATTTGCTCCATGTGTACTTTTTGTACTCGCCGGAGAAGAACGTTACCTTGCCGCCAATCTCCTCAGACTGGCGATCCATGTCGTCCATGAACTTGTAGATCAGGGCAATGGTAATCTGCTCTACCTGGGACTTGGGGTCTGGTACCTTGCCCACGAGAATGTCACGCGCGGAGTCAATTCTTGCTTTGGTTTCAGAGTCAAGCATGATCACTTTCTCCGGGGACGCAGGGAATAGGTGGCGCGGGGCTCCCGGACATGAAACCCTATACCCTTTTTCTTAGGCTCCGGCGGGGTCATCAATTGGCGGATAGCTTCAAAGACTACTTTGAACTGAGAATCATATTTCTGTTCCATCTCATCCAGCCTGCGGGATAATTCGGCATGGTCGGCCAGCCACTGACGCAGTCGGACGAAGGCACGCACCACGAAGACGCTCATTTCAACAGCCCGCGCGCTTCTGAGCACATTTGCTGCCATGAGCGCGCCGTGTTCGGTGAAGGCGTAAGGGCGGAACCGTGGATCGCGATGCTTTTGCGAACCGGTCACAAACTGTGACCGGTTCTCCTTAACGTCGCTTGGATCAAGCTTAAATGCAAAGTCATCGGGAAACCTCTCCATGTTGCGCTTGACAGCCTGGTTCAACGCCTTGGTGGTTACACCATAGATCGCAGCCAGGTCGTTATCCAGTATTACACGCTGGCCTCGGACGGTGATGATGATCCTCTCGATGCGCAAGGTAACGGCTAATGACTTATCTTCTTTCATAGATTTGCCCCATTACATGAACTGGTTCAGATGGACATAGTCCTTCACATATTCGGGAATCACGTCTCGCCAGTTTTCCAGCGCTCTGATATCGGCCAGGGAAACTTTGGGATTATCCGCGAGACGTGCGAATTCCCCTGATTCGATGAGGGCTCGCAGGTTTCCGTCTGTGACATAGGCCTTGAAGAACTGGCGGATTACAGGCATATGCGCCGCATCGGGCTTGTTGATCGAGACGAATTTGGCCAGTTCTTCTTCGAGAAGTTCATCCTTCGTCTTGAAACGGTCTAAACCGCCGAAGATTTTCTCAATGACTTCGCGCAGAGTCAATCGCCGGTCAAGTTGGACGGACTTGCGGAGTTTGTCGAGGTTGAAGAAATCCTCTGGCTTTTCGAAGAGATTCTGACGGATGTACTCTTCGGCGGCGCGGATGTCTCCGCGCTCATAGAACCCTCGGACAACCTCATCCTCCTTTACCTTTTCTTCAAACTGCTCGTAGAACTTCCGGTCAATCTTCATCCCCCAAACGCCAATGGTTGTTTCGCGGATCGAGGCAAGAGGATCAGGATTGACGTTCGTGTATTCAGGCTGCCCCGGTGATGGAGGTAGCGGCGGTTCAGGGCCTGGCCCGGTCGGTCGCAGAGGCGGAAGCTTTATCACCTCGTCATAATTGAACTTCTCTTCAAAGTATTCACAGTTAGCGAAGAAGTCGAATAGTTTGAATTTCTCCTTAGGCTTCGTGTGCTCCTGAACCTGGCCGTCTTCTTTCTCGACATACCGGAAGGCATATTTGCGGGTACCGCGGCCTTTGATCTGGATGAAGTCAGTCGGCGAGAAGATGGGGCGAAGCAAAACGATGTTCAGGAGGTCTTCGCAGTCATAGCCTGTCGTCATCATCCCAACCGTAACACAGACACGGGTCTTGGAACTGATGTAGCCTTCAAGAAACCGGGTGTGACCGTTCAGGTTGTTGTTGGCAAAACTGGTTGCCATTTGTTGGGCATCTTGTACCTCAGGAGGAGAGGTCACTTGAACGGCAAAGTCAGAGTTGTACTTCCCGGGAAACATGGTGTGAGACAGTTCGTTCAGGGCTTGCGTGATCCGGGTGGCGTGATCTTTACGCGCACAGAAAACGATGCTCTTCCCGATCTCGCCGCTCAGCGGATCATGGAGGGCGTGTTTCAGGAAAGTCGCGCAGAAGACGCGGTTGGTCTCGTCGGAAAAGAATCCCTTTTCAAAGTCTTTACCGAAATACGTCTGCTCTTCTAATTCGCCGTCTTCGTTCTCTACCATTACGGAATAGCCCTTTTCTGAAAGTAATTCTGTTGTGATCTCCGTTCGGGCATCCGCTACTACCGGGTTGAGTAGCCAGCCTTCCCGCACGCCATCCACTAAACTGTAACGAAATGTGGGAATACCACTTTCACAGCCGAATGTCTTGTAAGTGTCCAGCAGTTGACGGCGCTCCCACTCGCGGGGGTCACGCTCGCTGATCCTGCCCATCTTCTTCAGATAATCCTTCGGCGTAGCCGTCAAACCGAGTTTGTATCCAATGAAATATTCAAACACCGCCCGGCTGTTCCCGCTGATTGAACGGTGGGCTTCATCGGAAATCACCAGGTCAAAATCTGTCGGCGAAAAGAGCGTCCGATACTTATTGTTGAACAAAAAGCTCTGGACTGTGGAGACAACGATCTCAGCCTTGCGCCAGTCGTCGCGGTTTTCCTTGTAGATAACCGTTCGATAGTCATTCTTGAGGAACTGGACAAAGCGTTTGATGGCCTGGTTTTCCAGTTCGATGCGGTCAACGAGGAAGAGGACGCGCGTGGCATTCCCTGTGCGCATGAATAGTTTAATCACTGCCGCTGCAACCAGCGTCTTACCGGTGCCGGTTGCCATTTCAAAGAGGAAACGCGTCTGCCCCTTCTTTACAGCGTTTTGAAGCGCAGTTATTGCCCGGAGCTGGTAGGGCCGCAGAAATTTCAATTCAGCATCTTTGATAAAGGCTTCTCGTTCTGAGGGGCCATTCCATCGTGGATCATTCCGGTAATTAGGGTTTTGGGTGACCACAATGTAATCTGCTTCAACCTTTTCGTTGATCAGGCTGTCCGGATTCGGTTTGAAGGCATGGAAATGGTCAAGCGATTCCGGCGTCGGGAACTCGGTTATCAGAACGGGGTTGCCCTGTTCTAAGTCCCAGAAGTAGTGAAGGTTACCGTTGGACAAAATGACAAAACGTACGTTCTGCGAGTGCGCATACTTGCGGGCCTGTTCCTTGCCCACCAGTGGATCGTACTTCTCGGACTTTGCCTCCAGAACAGTTATCGGGAAACCTCGTTCAAGCAGCAGGTAGTCAACATAACCGTGAGCCGTCTTTTCAAAGTCATCTCCCAGGCTGTCGAGGATTTTTTTCTTGAGTTTGACATGAGTTTCGAGGGTAATGTTGGCGGGGCCGGTTTCCTCGTCAAAAAACCGCCAGCCCGACCTTCGGAGAAGATCGTTAATCCGGATTCTTGCTTTGGCTTCGGTCGGCATATCCCTTCGTTGTTTGTCGAAAAATCACCTACCCTGAAATCCATTCCATTCATAGTGCATTCATTGAGAAAAGTAAATAGTTAGATAGGCAGAAGGCAACAGGCAAGAGCAGAAAACAGAAGGCAAGAGAGGGCGATGGGCAGGGGTAGATAGGTATGGACATATTAACCAGATAGATGCGGTAAGGAAGGGACTGAGGCAAATGTTATGGTTTCTGGTTGAGGGCAGAAAAAAGTGCGCTTACCTTATGGAGTGTTTCTTCGTATTCCTTCTCCGGGTCGGAGTCGGCGACGATGCCGCCTCCTGCCTGGAAATAGATCTTTCTATCTGTAATCAACATGGTGCGGATAACGATATTCAGGTCGGTCTCGCCATTGAAGCCGATATAGCCGAGCGAGCCGGTGTAAATCTTCCTCCGGGTTGGCTCGAGTTCTTCAATAATCTCCATGGATCTAATTTTCGGGGCGCCGGTAATGGAACCGCCGGGGAAACATGCCCTGAGGCAGTCGATGTGGTCGCATTCCTCCCTGAGCGTGCCGGTTATGGTTGAGACCGTATGAAAGACTGTGGGGTACTGTTCAAGGGTGGTGAGATCAGGAACGGAAACCGACCCATATTCGCACACCCTGCCCAGATCATTCCTCTCCAGGTCCACGATCATCAGCAGTTCCGCCCGGTCCTTTTTACTCTCTAAGAGTTCTGTCTTCAGACGCTGATCCTCGGCAGCATCTCTGCCCCGGGGGCGGGTTCCCTTGATGGGCCGTGTCTCCACCTTCCTGCCCGATATGCGGAGGAACCTCTCAGGCGAGGAACTTAAAACCTTTACCCCGTCAAAGTTCAGGTAACCCGCAAAGGGAGCGGGATTGATCGTGCGGAGCCTCTTATATAAAGGAAACGGGGGGATGTGTGCTTCAGTAACGAATCTCTGGGAGAGGTTTACCTGGTAGATATCACCGGCAGCAATGTATTCTTTAGCCTGATTGATTGCCCCGATGTATTGATCCCGGGTAAAGTTGGATGTTAGTTGAGGCACGGTATTGTTCTCATCACCAGTCCGAGTCTCAATCTTTTCTCTGTTAATGGACGCAAGTTTTTTCTTCCACTCCTTTATCTTCGATTCTGCTTTCTTTTTACGAAGTGCCTCACGTGCTTCGGGGAATCCCGTAGAAGAGATATATACCTTATCCCTTCCGTGGTCAAAGATGACTACGGTGTCATAAAAAGCAAGGCAGGCATCAGGAATGGCTATATCGTCTGCTGCTATAGAAGGGATAACCTCAATGAGCCGCCCCAGGTCGTAGCCGAAGTACCCAACTACGCCACCTGCGAAAGGCGGCATATCAGGCAGTGAGGCAAGAGCATAGGGAGAGAGAAGCTCCTTTAAGAGATCAAAGAAATCACCTGAAACACGTGAGGTCTTTCCCTGTTGTGATACTTCAATTTCATTTCCGCTTACCTTCACCATCAAGAAAGGGTCATATCCGAGGAAAGAGTATTTCCCCAGCCGTTCCCTTCCCGTTGCACTGTCAAGGAAAAAACTGAAGGGTTCATCATGAATAGACTCGAAGAGAGCGATGGGGGAGAGGGAGGTTTTAAATATCTCGGTCAGCGGAACTATTGGTCTATTCACAGTCCTGCACCATTATAATTGTGACGCGGTGATAGCGAGACAGGGTGACGCGGGGATTTCTAAATCTCCTATGTATGTCTGAGACTTCTCCGTGTCTCCGCGTCCCAGTGTCACCGAGTCTCCCCTACATAAGACCGAAGGCCCGCCGAAGGCGGGTGGGTCTCCCACTCCGCATTACGCACTTACATTCTCCTCCCCGGTACCAGCCCCAGATCTCTGATCTCCTGCAGATCCTCGTTTGGGTCTCTGCCGAGGGTAGTAAGGTAGTTGCCTATCATCACTGCATTGGCACCGGCACCATAGATGAGAGATTGCAGGCTTCTCAAGTTCACAGGTCTTCCTCCGCAGATGCGGATGTCCTTATCAGGGAGGACGAAACGGAAAAGGGCAATGGTCTTCAAAATCTCCAGGGGATACAGGGGAGTGAAGTGTTCTGCCGGCGTTCCAGGTACAGGATGGAGAAAGTTGAGGGGAATGGAGTCAACCTCAAATTCCCTTAAGTAAAAGGCTAACTCCAGCCGGTCTTTCATCTCCTCGCCCAGCCCGAATATCCCTCCAGAGCACACTGCCAGCCCGTTATTGCGTGCTACCTTCAGGGTCTCTACCCTTTCCCTGTAGGAGTGGGTGGTGCATATCCTGGGAAAATATTTCTCAGAAGTCTCCAGGTTGTGATGATAGCGTTCCAGACCAGCAGACTTCAACTGCTTCGCCGCTTCATGCGTCAGTGTACCGAGAGAAGTGCAGATTCCGATATCCGTCTCCTGAGAAATGGCAGTGATTGCGTCGCAGATCTTGTCCAGGTCTTTTCCTCCTTTTATCCCTCTCCCGCTGATCACAATCCCGAATCTGTCCGCCCCTGTCTCTCTCGCTGACCTTGCTCCTTGAACGATCTTTTCTCTGGAGATCAGGGGATACCTCTCAATCTTTGTTTTATAGTGGGATGATTGGGCGCAGAAGATACAGTCCTCCGGGCATGCACCTGATCTGGCATTGATGATCGAGCAGAGGTCAATCACCTTCCCTTTAAACTCTTCCCTGAGGAGGTTTGCATAAGCGAGGAGAAAAAACAGGTCCTTCTGTTCCCTGGCCTGCTCAGAGATTTTTAGAGCCTCACTCCGCGCTATCTCCTTCCCGGATATGATTTTATTTACTGCCTTTTCAAGTATGTTTAGCACCATACGGTATATTACCTTCATCAGAGATTGCTTCGTCGTCCGCCCAAGCAGACTCCTCGCAATGACCATGAGAGAGCTTAACTTTCCCGCTATGACCTGGAAGTGAATTTACCACTGTCCTGTCATTGCGAGCGAAGCGAAGCAATCTTTACGTTACCCTCAGCGAGACATCTCCGCTCAGGATTTTTTTCCTTTCTCCCTGCTCATCAATCAAGATGAGGAAGCCGTCTTCATCAATGGATTCGGCAATCCCGTGTTCTTCCGTTTCGCCTGAAGATACGAGTACTTGTTTCCCCAGGATAAAGGAACGGTTGTTCCACTTCTCCCGTAACTTTTCAACCCCTTCTTCTCTCAACTGTTGATAATTCTGCTCTATGCTTTCCAGTATGGCCTGCAGGATTGGAATCCGCGGCACCTCTTTTTTCAGGCACTGAGAGAGGGAGGTGGCACTATCCCGGATCTCAGGATGTTCACCAGGGTTGGAGTTTACATTGATTCCGATGCCTACCAGACAATACGTTACCCTGTCCTGCTCTCCGGTGAACTCCGTAAGGATGCCGCAACACTTCTTATTCTCCAGATAGAGATCGTTGGGCCATTTGATGAGGGGTTTCAATCCTGTTTCCCTTTCAATCGCCCTGGATATGGCAAGGGAAGTAATCAGCGTAAGACGGAATACCTGTAAAGGCTTCATGTCCGGGCGAAAGATGAGGGTGAAGAGCAGATCCTTTTTTGGCGGGGAGATCCAGCTTCGGCTGAGCCTCCCCCTGCCCCTGAGCTGTTCATCAGCAATGACCATGGTACCTTCCTGAGCACTTTTTTCTGCCAACTGGCGTGCTGCACTATTTGTAGAATCAATTCGAGGATAGTAATAGACCTCCTGGCCAAACCGGGCGGTTTTTAAGCCTGACCTGACCACTGAAGGGAATGGAGTATCCGGCAGAGAAAGGAGGCAGTAGCCCAATCTGGGGTGGGCATGGATGGCAAAGCCATCTTTTTTCAGCTTCCTCATCCATTTCCAGATGGCTGCCCGGGAACAGTTTAGACTGCGGGCTATAGATTCACCTGAGAGATACCCCTGATGCTCAAGGAGCAGGGAGATGATCTTTTCATCCTGATGCAAGCGCTCTCCCTTTCTTTCCTCTACAGGCCTTAACGCAGATTCCGCAGATAAAGTGGCCGAGATTCACCTTATCCTTAAAGAACCTCAATTGCTCATAACACTGCCGATGGTCAAAATCCTCCGGGTTTTCCCTAATCGCCCCGGCAGGACAGACAGAGAGGCAGGCCAGGCAATCCCCGCATCCTTCGATGAGCGGCGTATCAGGGACAAGGGGGAGATCGGTGAGGATGGTAGCCAGCCGTACCCGTGCGCCGAATTGAGGGGTAACCAGGAGGTTGTTCCTTCCCAGCCAGCCGAGTCCGGCGCCCGCTGCCACCTTCTTATGAGAGAGGTGACCTCTCTGATTCTGCCAGTCAATCACCTGTGATGCGGCAATGGGCAACGCATGGAACCCCCTCGCTTCAATCAGTGCAGTGATTTTGAAGGCTGCGCTGTCGAGCAAATTGTTTGCCTGGCGGTAGTGATGGAAATAGAGCCGGTTTGGCTGATCTATGATCTCATCTATGACTGCATCAGATAGTTTCAGGGCCAGGGAAATCCCGAAAGGCAGTCTCTCTCTCGTGTCCTCAGGAAGGTCGAGCAGGTGCAGGTTGAGAGTGCTCAGTTGTGCCACACCGCAGAGCGTTATCCCGGCTGCTTCTGCCTCCCTCTTCAGGAAAAGGTTATGGTGTTCTTTTTCATCCATCATGTGCCCCTCATTTCAAGATGCCCCAGCTTCTTCAAGTAGATCATCAGGATGGAGAGTGCAGCAGGGGTGATACCGGAGATGCGGGAGGCCTGACCCAGAGATACCGGCTGGATCTTTGAGAGCTTCTCCCTTACCTCGGTGGACAGATTGGGGATGGACGAAAAATCAAGGGTGGGAGGTATTTTCATCCGTTCCATCTTCTTGAACCGTGCGATCTGTTCCTCCTGCCGCTCGATGTAGCCCTGGTACTTCACTTGTATCTCAATCTCCTGGGCAACTGTAGGTAAGACCTCAGGGTGATTCGGGTCAAATACCGAGATATCCTCATAGGACAGTTCCGGTCTGCGCAGGAGTTCTTCGAGTGTGGTGGCATTCTTGATGGGGTTGCTACCGAGAGAGCATAAGGTATCATTGACCATCTTGTGAGGATTGATTTTTACCATCTTTAACCTTTCCCTCTCCTGCTCTATGGTTTTCTTCTTCTCTTGATAGCGGGCATAATCATCTTCAGATACCAGGCCCAGTTGATACCCCTTATCCCTCAATCGCAAGTCAGCATTGTCCTCCCGTAAGACTAAGCGGTACTCAGCCCGTGAGGTGAACATGCGGTAGGGCTCTTTTGTCCCCCTGGTGATGAGGTCGTCAACCAGCACCCCGATGTACGCCTCAGACCTGTCCAGGGTGAACGGCGGCTTTCCTTGCACTTTCAGGGCTGCGTTGATGCCTGCCATGATTCCCTGGGCTGCCGCCTCTTCATACCCGGATGTCCCGTTGATCTGCCCTGCACAGAAGAGGTTCTGGATGGATTTGGTCTCAAGGGTCGGGAGGAGTTGGGTTGGATTGATGTAATCATATTCTATGGCATAACCGGGCCGCATGATCTCCACCTGCTCCAGCCCCTTGATGGTCCGGAGCATCCTGATCTGAATATCCAGGGGCAGGCTCGTGGCAAGGCCGTTTGGATAGTACTCAGAGGTATTGTATCCTTCAGGTTCAAGGAAGATCTGGTGCCGGTCTTTATCGGAAAAGCGTACCACCTTGTCCTCAATAGAGGGGCAGTACCGTGCTCCAGTTCCCTTGATGATGCCGGTAAAGAGGGGAGAACGATCCAGGCCGCTCCTGATGATCTCATGGGTCGTCTGATTGGTATAGGTTATGTAGCAGGGGACCTGCGGCTGGGTAATCTCTCTCGTGGAAAAGGAGAAGGGGAGAGGTGGATTGTTCCCGTTCTGGCAATCTAATTGTGAGAAATCAATGGTCTTCCCGTCCAGTCTCGGCGTGGTACCGGTCTTCAGCCTCCCCATCTCGAAACCGAGATCCTTCAGGCACTGAGAAAGCTCAACGGAAGGCGGGTCTCCCATCCGGCCTGCCGGGAACTGGCTGAGACCGATATGGATCAGGCCTCTCAAGAAGGTACCGGTGGTGACAATCACCGTATGAGAGAGAAACTGTTCTCCCCAGCTCGTTTCCACCCCTCTGACCCTGCCGTTTTCCAGAAAGATTCTGTTTACCGGTGCCTGCTTCAGCTCCAGTTTTCTCTGCCGCTCCAGGACGGACTTCATCCTTAGCCGGTAGGCCTGGCGGTCAACCTGTGCCCGGGAGGACCGGACTGCAGAACCCTTCTTGGTGTTAAGGACCCGGAACTGGATGGCAGTGGCATCCGTATTCCTACCCATCTCACCGCCGAGGGCATCAATCTCTTTCACGAGCTGCCCTTTAGCTAGGCCGCCGATGGCTGGATTGCAGGACATGAAGCCAATGGTGTCGAGGTTGTGAGTAAGAAGGATGGTATGACAGCCGGACCGGGCAGCAGCCAGGGCAGCTTCACACCCGGCATGACCGCCGCCGATAACAATTACATCGTATGTTACTGGGCTGATAAGCAAGAAGGACTCCCCAGAGGAATTCGAAGCAGTAGATATACCATAGAATTTATCTGTTGACAAAAATTTAAAATTCCATTATTTTCTTCCTTTGCTTTGTCGTAAATCAAGGTTTGAGGTAGAAATTCATGTACGCAGTCATCAGAAGCGGGGGCAAACAATACAAGGTTAATCCGGGTGTACTCTTAGACGTGGAAAAAATCTCCGGAGAAGTCGGCGATACTGTTGAATTAACTGAAGTTCTCCTTCTCGAAAAGGATGGAGCAATTGCAGCCGGAAACCCGGTACTACCCAACGCAAAGGTAATCGGAGAGATTGTAAAGCAAGGAAGGGCAAAGAAAATTATTGTTTTCAAATCGAAACGGAGGAAAGGTTACCGGAAAAAGCAGGGCCATCGTCAGTATTTCACCACCCTCCGCATTAAAGAGATCGTGCCCAGTACCGTATAAACAAATGAGGAGGGATGACGTTTGAGAGGATATGAACTCATATTGATAACTAACCCTGAGATAACGGAAGACGAGGTAAGCACCATCACGAATAAGGTGACCGAAACAATCACCCAGCTCCAGGGCAAGGTGGTCAAGGTTGAGAAATGGGGGAAGAGGAAGCTTACCTATAAGGTAAAGAAAAATTCGAAGGGATACTACGTAATCTTCTATTTTATGGCTTCTCCTGATTCTCTGAAGGAGATCGAGAGAACCCTCCGTTATAATGAGAAGATATTACGCTATCAGATGGTCCAGACCGGGGTTGCCCTGGCAGCAAGTGAAGCCCAGGGATTGCCGCCTGAAGAGAAGGTAGCCCCCAGAGAAGATACGGTTTCCCCGCCGGAAGAGGCGGTGTAAGAGGGGGCAGATGAGGGGTGGACGTTAACCATGTCATCCTGAGTGGTACCCTCATCAGGAACCCTGAGATCCGGTACAACCCGAAAGGGAATCCGGTTATCACTTTTACCATAGCCTTTTCTCACCCTTCAAAGAACGTCTCCAAAACAGAGGGGGGGAAGAGTTACATTGATGTGATCGCACTCGGATCGAGTCTGGACAATTTCCGGGATGTCTTACAGGAAGGCAGGAGGGTTTTAGTCAACGGCAGGCTCAAGCAGAGGAGATGGACGAGCCCTGAAGGGATGAGCCGAAACAGGCTCGAAGTGGTTGCTGACCGGATCCATTACTTAGAGAAAGAGTGAGGAGGAGGAGTTGAGACCAACGCAGAACAAGCAACGAGGAATGTATTCAAGGCGCAAGGTATGCCGATTCTGTGCAGACAGCACCATGGTGATTGATTATAAGGATTCTGCGACCCTGAAGTACTTCATTACCGAGCGGGGGAGGATCGTTCCCCGGAGGATTTCAGGGAATTGTGCCAAGCATCAAAAGAGGATTGCCCAGGCAGTAAAAAGGGCACGGAATATCGCTATCCTGCCTTTTACTACCATTAGGCATTAATTATTAATTAATATATTCTGCAAATCATAAAGCAAAGGGATACAACGTGAAGGTCATTTTAACAGAAGATATTCCCTCACTCGGCAAGATAGGTGACGTAATTCAGGTGGCTGATGGGTATGGAAGAAATTTCCTCATCCCACAGGGGAAGGCTATTCTTGCTACCTCTCAGAGTGTCAAGAAATTCGAACACCAGAAGCAGCTCCTGAAACAGAAGGCTGGAAAAGACAAAAAGGAAGCGGAGAAGCTTGCCAGGAAGCTGGAAGAGGTCTCCTGTACCATCGCCATGGCTGCTGGAGAAGGGGATAAGTTGTTTGGTGCGGTAACGTCCTTGGACATTGAAGCGGCGCTTAAAAACGAAGGTGTTACGGTCGACCGGAAAAAGATCCTCCTCGAGGAACCGATCAAAAGCCTGGGCATCTATACTGTCCCGATCAAGCTGAATCCAGGGATAACAGCAAATCTCAAGGTCTGGGTGGTTAAGTCTTAACCACCGGAACCATTTTTTCTTTCCTTTCATACGACGTTTTTCATCATGGACCACTCGGTTTCTGTAAACCATAAGCTTCCACCACAGAATATTGACGCTGAACAGTCAGTCCTGGGAGGAGTCCTGGTAGAAAATGAGGCGTTCAACAAGGTCCTGGAATACATTACTCAAGAGGACTTCTACCGGGAGGCCCACCGGAAGATCTTCCTGGGTATGGTGGAGCTCTTCAACAAAAACGAACCAGTCGACCTCATTACCTTAACCGAGGTACTCAAAAAGAGAAACCATCTCGAGGACGTGGGAGGAGCTGCATACCTCGCCTCACTGGTAGATAATATTACAACCGCCTCCAACATCTCCTACTACGCCAAGATTGTCCGGGAGAAGTCCGTAATCCGGAAGCTGATCACCACAGCTACCGAGATTGTGACCAGTGGGTATGAAGACAGCAAGGATGTGGAAGACCTCCTGGATGAAGCTGAAAAGTCCATATTTGAAATCACCGGCAGACAGATCAAGCCATCTTTTCTTGACCTGAAGTCCGTCCTCAAAGAGAGCATGAAGACCATTGAGCGGCTCTATGAGAGAAAGGAGTTTGTCACCGGTGTGCCAACGGGTTTTGGGGAGCTTGACCGCTTGACCGCAGGCCTCCAGCCTTCTGAGCTGATCGTTGTGGCCGGACGGCCCAGCATGGGGAAGACCGCTTTCTGCCTCAACATTGCCCAGTATGCAGCCATTGAAGCCAATATCCCGGTGGCAATATTCTCCCTGGAAATGTCCAAGGAGCAGATCGCCCTGAGGATGATCTGCTCTGAAGGGAGGGTAGACGCCCACCGGCTCAGGAGGGGGTTCCTCGACAAGGAAGACTGGAAAAAGCTGATTACAGCCATCGATGTCCTTTCACAGGCACCCATCTTTATTGACGACACGCCGGCGTTGACTGCCCTGGAGATGAGGGCAAAGGCGAGGAGGCTCAAGGCAGAACATAACCTCGGTCTGCTCATCGTTGACTACCTCCAGCTGATGAGGGGGAGGGGGTCGTCAGATAACCGCGAACAGGAAATCTCCGACATCTCCCGATCACTGAAGGCATTAGCCAAGGAATTGAACCTCCCCATCGTAGCGCTTTCCCAGTTGAACCGGAGAGTTGAAGATCGCCCGAATAAAAGGCCGCAACTGGCTGACTTAAGAGAGTCAGGAGCCATCGAACAGGATGCTGACGTCATCGCCTTTATTTACCGGGAGGAGCTGTATAACCGCTCTGACGAAGACGTCAAGGGCATAGCGGAAATCCTCGTCGGGAAACAGCGAAATGGGCCAACGGGGGATATCAAGCTCACCTTTGTGGACAAGTATACCCGCTTTGAGAACTTTTCACCTCGTGTAGATGAATTCTAATCTCCGCTCCAAACACCGTCTTGGATTACAAGCTTCGGGTCTCGAGGTACAAGAAACAGGTACCTAACTCGTTTTTTCCTCGATTTATCAGGTAAAACAGATTACAATGTAACCTATGGCCATAAAAAATCGAGAGAGAGCCTATGCTGTTTTAATGGCAGGGGGAAGAGGCGAGCGGTTCTGGCCACTCAGTACCGGAGAGACCCCCAAACCGTTTCTCCCCATCTTGGGCGAGAAGAGTATGCTCCAGATGACGGTTGAGCGGATCACACCGTTAATCCCTCTCCCAAGGATTTTAGTGGTTGTGGGGAAGGAGCACCTGAAGGTTGCTCAAAAGCAGTTACCGGAATTACCGAGGGAAAACTTTCTGGTTGAGCCGGTCGGGAAGGATACCGCCCCGTGTATCGGGTTTGCCTCTCTCCATGTGGAAAAACGGGATCCGGATGCTGTTATGGTGGTTATGCCCTCTGATCACCATATCCCGGACCACGATATGTATGTGCAGTCCCTTTCAGCGGCTATCCAGCTTCTCGCTACCCGGAATGCACTCATCACCCTGGGGATAAAGCCCACCCGTCCAGAGACAGGATATGGATATATTAAAGCACAGGGACAGGCAGACAGGCTTAATAACATCCCCTTTCTTAAAGTAGAAAAGTTTGTCGAGAAGCCTGATCTCAAGCTGGCTAAAACATATGTAACCCAGAAGAATTACTACTGGAACAGCGGTATCTTCGTCTGGCGGAACAGGACCATTCAGGATCTTTTTAAAAAATATCTTCCTGCGATCTGGACCGGCATGAGCCGCATCAGGGAAAGGCTCGATAATAACAGGGTTATCACTGAAGAGTTCCGGCAGTTTCCCAGGATCTCCCTTGATTACGGCATACTGGAAAAGGCAGAAGGTATCCTGGTGATCCCGGCAGAATTCCGGTGGGATGATGTGGGAACGTGGGCTGCCTTAGAACGGGTGTATCAGCTCGATGAGTACGGAAATGCCGTGATCGGCAGGCATAGAGGTATTGATACCCGGAACTGTGTAATCCATGCCCAGGACCATCTCATCACCACCATCGGTATCTCTCACTTGGTAATTGTCCAGACTGACGGAAAATTACTCATCTGTCCCAAGGAGAGGTGCCAGGATGTCAAAGAACTCGTACAGCTCCTCTCATCTCACTGATCCAGGATTAAAGGTATTGAACAATCTGAGCAGAATGGATATAATCATACTACCTAATCATTGATTTACGAAGGAGGTTGAACTATGGGAAAAGTGATTGGTATCGATTTAGGCACTACCAACTCAGTTGTGGCTGTAATGGAAGGTGGTGAACCTAAGGTGATCATCAACGAGGAAGGGAGCAGGCTTACCCCCTCTGTAGTCGCATTTACCAAGGATGGTGAAATTCTTGTAGGGCAGGTGGCAAAACGACAGGCTGTTACCAATCCTGAAAATACTGTCTTTTCTATCAAACGTTTCATGGGCAGAAAGTATGATGAGGTGACCGAAGAGATGAAGATGGTCCCCTACAAGGTTGTGCGGGAATCCAATGGTGATGCCCGGGTTGAGGTGAGGGGAAAGGTCTATGCTCCGCCGGAGATCTCCGCCATGATCCTCCGCAAGCTGAAGAAGGCCGCTGAGGCGTACCTGGGTGAAGAAGTAAAGGATGCGGTTGTTACCGTTCCTGCTTACTTCAATGACAGCCAGAGGCAGGCCACGAAGGAGGCGGGTATCATTGCCGGTCTGAATGTCTTAAGGATCATCAATGAACCGACTGCCTCTGCCCTGGCCTATGGTCTGGACAAGAAGAAGGACGAAAAGATTGCGGTCTACGACTTTGGCGGGGGTACCTTTGATATCTCAATCCTCGAAGTTGGAGATAATGTGGTGGAGGTTAAGGCAACCAATGGTGATACCCATCTGGGAGGTGACAATATCGACCAGCGGATTATCGACTGGCTGATTGCTGAATTCAAAAAGGACCAGGGGATTGACCTGGGCAAGGACCGGATGGCCCTGCAGAGACTGAAGGAAGCAGCAGAGAAGGCGAAGATTGAACTATCCTCAACCCTCGAGACGGAGATCAATCTCCCCTTTGTCACAGCGGATGCCTCCGGGCCCAAGCACATGAACATCAAGCTCACGAGATCCCGGTTTGAACAGATGACGAATGACATCATGGAAAGGAGCCTGAAGCCCTGCCTCCAGGCATTCGATGATGCCAAGATAAAACCGGAAAGTATTGACGAAGCAGTCCTGGTGGGAGGTTCTACCCGGATCCCCAGGGTTCAGGAACTGGTCAAAAATCTGGTGAAGAAAGAACCTCATAAAGGGGTGAACCCTGATGAGGTCGTGGCACTCGGGGCGGCGGTTCAGGCCGGCGTCTTAGCCGGTGAAGTAACAGATGTCCTGCTGCTGGACGTGACACCGCTCTCTCTCGGCATTGAGACCCTCGGCGGCGTGACGACGAGACTGATCGAGCGGAATACGACTATTCCCACGCGCAAGAGCGAGATTTTTACCACCGCTGCTGATAGTCAAACCAGCGTAGAGATCCATGTCCTCCAGGGTGAGCGGGAGATGGCGCGGGACAACCGGACGCTGGGCAAGTTCCACCTGGTGGGCATTCCACCTGCACCGCGCGGGGTGCCTCAGGTCGAGGTGACCTTCGATATCGACGCCAACGGGATCGTGAATGTCTCGGCCAAGGATATGGCGACGGGCAAAGAGCAGAGGATCACCATCACTGCAAGCAGCGGGCTCAGTAAAGATGACATTAGCAAGATGGTGAAGGATGCTGCATCGCATGCGGAAGAAGACAAGAAAAAGAGGGAAGAAATAGAAGTACGAAATCAGGCTGACAGCCTGGTCTATACTACAGAAAAGACCTTGAGCGAGAACCGGAGTAAACTCTCTGAAGCTGATGCCCGCGCTGCAGAAGATGCCATCAAAGAGCTGAAATCAGCGATGGAGAGCGGCGACGTATCCCGGATGAAAGAAAAGATGGAGCTGCTTACCCGTGCCTCGCACCATCTGGCCGAGATCATGTATCAGCAGGCCCAGCAGCAGCGCCCGCCCTCTTCCGAAGGCGAACCCGGTCCTCAGGGAAAGCCCAAAGAAGACGATGTGGTGGATGCTGAGTTTGAAGATACCAATAAGTAAGTCATTCGCGGGGAGATGCTGGGCTCAAAGATTGGCCGCAGGTTAGATACACCAGCCCGTTACCTTATTCATTTCATCTTCAGGGGGAAAGTCAGCCCGTTCACCTTTACCTCCCTCGGTCTGCTGTTGAATGCAGGAGCGGCTGTCATCTTTGTCATAGGAGACCTGCGGTGGGGAGGCGTGCTCATCCTCATCGCCGGCATCTTCGACATCCTGGATGGTGCAGCCGCAAGGACCCTGGGGAAGGTAAGCCAGTTCGGCGGGTTCCTTGACTCCGTGATTGACCGATATTCGGACATGTTCCTCCTGATCGGTCTCACCCTCCGTTATTCCATGGAGGGGAATACTCTCCTCGTGGCCCTAACGCTCGCGGTCTCACTGGGGACCATCCTTGTTCCCTATACCCGTGCACGGGCTGAGAATTTCATCCCCCGGTGCAATGTGGGACTGATGGAGAGGCCGGAGAGAATCATCCTTCTCGCTGCGGGAGCACTCTTTAACCTCATGACTGCAGTCCTCTGGCTGCTGGCGATCCTTACCCACCTGACAGCCATCCAGCGGATTTACCACACCTGGAAAGAGTCAAGACAGGGTGAGGTTGACCGTTGATAATTACTGACCGGATTGATATAATGAAAAAGAAAATAATTCACTGAAGGGTAACGGTGGCAAAAAAAGACTACTACGAAGTTCTGGGGGTAAAACGGGGAGCCAGCATTGATGAGATTAAAAAGGCATACCGTAAGTTAGCCAAGAAGTACCACCCCGATGTAAATCCCGGCAACAAACAGGCAGAAGAAAGATTTAAGGAGATCTCTGAAGCCTACGTGGTATTGAGCGATCCTGAGAAAAGAAAGAAGTATGACCAGCTTGGTCATCAGGCCTTCGTCGGTGACTTTGACTTCTCCCGGATGTATTCCCAGCAGGGACAACCCTATGGCGGCTTCGATTTCAGCGGTTACGGCGGCCTTGAGGATATCCTGGGAGATCTCTTCACCAAAAGGGGACGGGCCCGCACCGGCCCCCTGCGGGGAGAAGACCTCCAGTACACCATGGAGATAGGATTCGAAGAAGCTGCCAGAGGGCTTACCACGGAGATAACCTACAACCGGGAGGCTCATTGCCCGGAATGCGGGGGAAGCGGGACAAAGCCCGGAAGCAGCAAGCAGGTCTGTCATGAATGCGGAGGCACCGGGCAGAAGACCGGAGGGTTCCTCAACCTCCCGCAGGCCTGTCCACGCTGCAGGGGCACAGGACAGATCAACATGAATCCCTGCAGCAGGTGTCAGGGAATCGGGAAGGTCCATGCCCCTGAAAAGCTCAAGGTGAGGATACCGCCTGGTGTAGATAATGGCTCGCGGGTACGAATTAAGGGGAAAGGCGGGGCCGGCTTCCAGGGAGCCCCGAGCGGAGATCTGTACATCATCACGACGGTGCGGCCCCATCCCTGGTTCGAAAGGAAGGGTGATGATATTTATCTGGAGATGCCTCTCACGATAAGTGAGGCAGCCCTGGGGGCAAAAGTGACCGTGCCTACTATTGACGGCCCTACGGTGGTAACCGTACCTCCAGGAACCCAGAGTAACCAGAAGCTGCGGCTGAAAGGGAAGGGTATTGCCCACAAGGAAGGGATTAAGGGTGACCAGATCGTTACGGTGAAGATCACGGTACCGAAAAATTTAGATGAAAAGTCCAGGCATCTCCTGAAGGAATTTGAAGGGCTTAACCCGTACAACCCGAGGAGTGCCTGGAATTAAGAAAATGGTTACAATAGGGTTCTTCGTTGCTCAAAGATATTTTTTCGACAATTCTAAATCTCGCTTCACTGCAAATCCGAAACTCGCTCTTCGAGCTCAGACAGCCGAATTTGCGGTCGTTACACTTCGATAAGAATTGTTACCGAAAAAATCTCCATTCGCACTCAGAACCCTATTGTTGAGTGTTAAAAATTCCGAAATGAATGTTGAGGAGAAAATGTATGTCAAATCAGATTAAAACGGTTTTGCTTTTAGGGAGTCTTACTGCTCTCATCATATTTATCGGGAATGCAGTAGGAGGCAGGCAGGGCATGTACTTTGCCTTTTTCTTTGCCGTACTCATAAACTTCGGTAGCTACTGGTTCTCCGATAAGATTGTGCTCAGGCTTTACCGGGCAGAGGAGGCTTCGCCTCAGGACTTCTCCTGGCTGTATTCCATCGTCAGCAGGCTGTCCCAGTCTGCCGGCATACCCCAGCCGCGGATATTCATCATCCCCTCTGATTCTCCCAATGCCTTTGCAACCGGAAGGAATCCTGAGCATGCGGTAGTAGCAGCGACAACCGGCATCATGAGGATCCTGAGCAGAGATGAACTGGAAGGGGTCATCGCCCATGAGCTGGGCCATGTCAAGAATCGCGATATCCTGATCAGCTCAATTGCTGCCACGATGGCCGGAGCGATCATGATGCTCGGGAGTATGGTCCGCTGGGCTGCAATGTTCGGCGGATTCTCCCGAAGCGACGACGACGACCAGGGAGGCGGACTCGCAGGAATGATTGTGCTGGCAATCATCGCACCGATTGCAGCAATGCTCATCCAGCTTGCTATCTCGAGATCCAGGGAGTACCTCGCTGACGCAACCGGTGCTTCCCTGGCAGGAACACCGATGGGGCTGGCAAATGCCCTCGAGAAACTCGAGTCTGCTTCACAGAGGATCCCTCTGAATTCCAATCCAGCCACTGCCCACCTGTTTATTGTGAATCCACTGGCTGGCAGATCATTTATAAACCTCTTCAGCACCCACCCTCCTATTGAAGAGAGGATAAAGCGGCTCAGGGGGATGCGGTGATAGAGGAATAAGGAGCAAGAATGATAGACCTGAGCAACTACCGGGAATATCTCTCTGAAAAATCCAGTGAGGTATTGAGCCGGGCTATTGATGAATCAAAAAAGAGACAGCACTACTATCTGGGGACTGAACACATCTTCCTTGCCTTCATGCAGGTCGAAAAGGGCTTTCTCCAGGAGATCCTCACTGAGCTGAGGCTCGATCCTGATCTCATCCTCCGATTCCTGGAAGAACATCTCACGGTATCCAAGCAGTACCTGGGAGTCGGCCTTAAAATACCACCTTCTACCAAGAACGCCTTCAAACAGGCCTGGGAGGAAGCACAGCATGCCGGAAGGAAGATGATCGAGCCGATTGACCTCCTGGTAGCAATTTTTCAGGAACTGGAAGGAGTACCTATCAGGATCTTCAAGAGCCTGGGGATCGAACCGGAGGTGATCTCCCACATGATCCTGATCAAGGCCCGGAGCAAGGAAAAGGAGACAGAAGAGCTCAAAAAGAGGTTTGAATTACCTCCTCATCTCAAGTACTTCGGGGTAAATCTCAACAAACTTGCCCGCATGGGTAAGCTTCCCCATATCTTCGGCAGAGAGAACGAGATCAACCAGATGATTGAGATCCTCTGTCACCGGGAGCGGTCGAATTCCGTGATGATCATCGGGGAGCCCGGTGTAGGAAAGACCGCTATTGTGGAGGGGCTTGCCATGAAGCTTGAGTTCGAACCCCACACCATTCCCTACCGGCTCAGGAATCACCAGATCGTGAATCTCCAGATGAACTCGATTGTCGCCGGTACCGTGTTCCGCGGGATGTTCGAAGACCGGGTGGAGAAGATCATCAACGAACTGAAGGAGAGAAAGAACCTGATCCTCTTTGTGGATGAGGCCCATACCATTATCGGCGCTGGCTCAGCCCTCGGCGTGCACGGCGATGCCGCCAACATCTTTAAATCCACCCTGGCGCGGGGTGAAGTCCAGATCATCGGCGCCACCACACGGGAAGAGTACAAGATGTACATCCAGGAGGATGAGGCCCTGGCCCGGAGATTTCGGGTAGTTGATGTACGGGAGTCATCACTTGCGGATACCCGGAAGATTCTCTATGGGGTCAGAACCAGGCTGGAGAACAACTACGGTGTGAAGATCTCGGATGAAGGGATTGAAGAGGCCTTATCCCTGGCACCGCGCTATCAGCATTCATTGAGGCTTCCGGACAAGCCCATCTCCTGGCTGGATACATCCTGCGTCAAGGTGGAGATCAATCGTCCGGATGACCAGGTAAAGGCGAAGGATATCGTGGAGGTGGTGTCCCAGGAGGCAAGGGTTCCGATTGACATGGTGTACCGTGATACTACGGATCGCCTCCACAATATGGAGGAGGCGATTGCCCACCGGATTGTGGGACAGAAAGAGGCGATTACCGCCCTCACCCGTGCGCTCAGGCTGAATAAGGGGCCCCTGAAAGAAAATTTTGACAAGCCGGATGGCGTCCTTCTCTTCCTTGGTCCCACCGGCGTCGGCAAGACAGAGATGGCCAAGGCGTTGGCTGAATTCCTCTTCGGAGATGACAAGAAGATGGTGAGGATTGACATGTCCGAATACCGGGATTCAACTGCTGCTATCGATAAACTGATCGGCATGCCCCGCGGGATTGTAGGCTCAGAGCGGGGTGGAATCCTTACCAACCAGATCAGGGATAACCCGTACACCGTCCTTCTCATGGACGAGATGGAGAAGGCGAACTCGTATGTATTGAACCTCTTTCTCCAGGTCTTTGACGAAGGCTGGCTTACCGATGGCAGGGGCAAGAGGGTCTACTTCAGTGATACGGTCATCATCATGACCTCCAACCTCGGGTCAGACAAGTTCAAGAAGTTCACGAACCCGTTGGGCTTCTTGAGTGATCCGGACAGGGTCGGTTCAGCGAAGAAGGCGATCATGCGAGAAGTGGAGGATACCTTTTCTCCTGAATTCCTAAACCGGATTGACAACGTGGTGGTCTTTGACCCTCTCACGAAAGATGAGGTGAAGCAGATTGCTGCCATGTACCTGGAAAAGATCTACCAGCAACTCCAGGAACACGGCAAGAAGGTGGAAGTGACTGACGAAGCGCTCGAATATTTAGTGAAGGTTGGATTCAGCGAAAAGTACGGGGCCCGCTTCCTGAAAAGGATCATCGATGAAAAGGTAAAGATCCCCTTGACCATCCACTGGAAGGAAGGTTCAATTTTCACCGTAGACATGAAAGATGGCGAATTGTGGATAAGCTGGAAGGATGAGGAACAGCTTGTAGATACCGCACTACCTTCTTGATGTCTCTGAAAAGGTTCGCAACAGTAGGGACGATTCATGAATCGCCCCTACATTAAATAGAGGACAAATGAAAGATGGCAGAAGAAAAAGAAGATAAGTCCTTTACCGTAAAGGATAAGAGGCTCTTTACTCCTGAGGGTGAACTCAAACAGGAGGCAAAACAGGAAGAGCCAAAAAGAGAAACAACGGAAGGGGCTCAAGAGGAAAAAGTTTGGGAGGTTCCACTCCCGGAAATTAACTTCGCATCGTTCATCTTCTCCCTGAGTACCTCCGCACTCCTGCACTTCGGTGAGATTACTGACCCCATCTCGAACAAGAAGGAGAGAAACCTTCCCCTGGCCAAGCAGACCATTGATCTCCTGGGCATGCTCAAGGAAAAGACCAAGGGAAATCTCTCACAAGACGAAGATGAGCTGCTCGACAGCATCCTCTTCAACCTCCGGATGAAGTACGTGGAGGAGGCGAAGAAGGGATAAAGGCAGGGTCGAAGGGGCAAGGGTCAAAGGGGTCAAGGGATGAACCGGGAACCTTTTTCAAAAAGGAGATGGTAGTAATGAAAACAATTGAAGAAACACCTAATATAGATATCTTAAAGAAAATAGGGACGATCGAAAAGGAAATTGTGGATTTAAAACTATCTGTGCTAAAAAAACTTGCACCTGCCGGGAAAAAGGTTGTCAAACTTAAGGGTATTCTCAAAGGTGTTCAAATCACCGATTCCGATATTTGCTCTGCGAAAAAGTCTCTCTATAGCAAAATAGGAATATAATCCTTTATGAATTTTGTAACTGACACGCATGCCCTGCTGTGGTGGTTTATAGACAGCCCTAAGTTAAGCTCAAGAGTATCGGATATTTTTAGAAAATGTGAGAAGGGGGAAAGTATAATCTTTATCCCTTCAATTGTTATAGCAGAAGCTCTGAGCATCTTTGAGAAAAAGCGGGTTTCTTTCGATTTCAAAAAACTATTCAAGAGAATCTATGAAAGTGAAAATTTTGTAATCGTTGGCCTTGATTACTTTATTCTTCAGAAAATGGTTGACCTGGAGGATGTTTTTGAACTTCATGACAAAATAATCGCTGCAACAGCGAAATATCTCAACCTACCGATCATTACAAAGGATAAAACGTTGCAGAATGCTGCTTCTATAAAAACGATCTGGTAAAAAACAAGGGCAACCACAGGGGGTTGCCCCTACATAAGACCGAAGGCCGCGCTTCACGCTGAAATCATTTATTCCGCAATCCGCATTCCAAAATCCGCATTCCCCTAACCCCTCGAACCCTTGAACCCTTCTTGTTTCACTGCTTGCTCAATTCTCTTCCGTTTTCTCACCCTACCCTCTCCTGGTAAGTCCAAAGAAACGTATAAGCTCATGCTTGTATTGCTAGGGCATGGGTAAGTGGGATAAAATTTATTCACCAACAATCCCGAGTAAAGATATTTGTCTCTAAACTATTCCAAATTATTTCCCCAATTATATGGTTGTGGAAGCGCATTGTACATGTGAGACCAATGTCTTCCATCATAGTGGATAATTGTCCCATAGCGTTTAACGTTTCCTACGGCAAAGACATCAGATCCTGAACTCCCCCAGATGTCAGAAAGACTAACTAAGGGAGATCCCCTAATCATACGAGACCAACGTTCACTGAATCAAAATGTGGCTTTAGGAGGAAGGATGGCGCCGAGGAGTGCCTCCGGAGGTATCCCTTTTTCCAGCCCGAACTTCGTCCCGTCGTCCTCGACCATGATCCACTCAGCCCACAGCCCTTGAATCTTGAGCTTTTCTTCAATTTCTTTGTCTGTAAATCTC